>DAOOKC010000049.1:0-12714 GCA_035385485.1 Exilispira sp. | reverse complement strand
GAACTTATAAATTCAGTTAATTCAAATTCAATTTTATCTAAATTTAATCTATTCTTTTTTCTTTTAAGCTTTTGCAAGTTAAAATTATCAACTATAATATTTTTTGCAATAGCAAGTTCATTTTCATTTAATATAATAAGCCATTTCAAATCTTTATCTCTTTTGAACCATGTAATCTGTCTTTTTGCATAGTTTCGTGTTTTTTGTTTTAAGTTTTCTTTAGCTTTTTCAACAGTAATTCTACCTTCAATAACTTCAAAAAGATCATTATAACCAATTGCCTTTAATGAGGGCAAATCTTTATCATAAAATCCTTTATAAAGCCTTTTGGCTTCATCTAAAAGTCCAGTATTAAACATCATTTCGACCCTATCATCAATAATCTTATAAAGCCTTTGCCTTGGTAAATAAATGGCATATCTTTTATTTTCAATATTAATAGGTTCAATATCTTTTTCTTTATGAAAATAAGAAAAAGACTTTCCAGTTATTTCATAAACTTCAAGTGCCCTAATTATTCTTTTTAAATCATTTTTTGCAATTTTTTGTGAGTATTCTTGATCGACTTTTTGTAAATTATTATATAGGTATTCTATTCCATTTTCTTTATAAATATCCAGAAGTCTATCTCTTATCTTTCTATCCATTGGAGGAATCTTTGAAAAACCAAGAGTAAGTGCATCATAATATAACCCCGTACCGCCAACTATCAATAGAAATCTATCATTAAGATTAGATATTACATTTTTAGCATAGGATATATAATCAGCTGTACTATAATGAACATCTGGTTCGACAATATTTATACCAAAATATTTGATTTTTTTTAATTCATCTAAAACTGGTTTGCTTGTAGCAATATCAAGCTCTTTATAGATTTGCATTGAATCCATTGATAAAATAGGAAGATCAAACTCTACTGCTAAATTATTTGCTAATCTTGTTTTACCCGAAGCTGTAGGACCAACGATAAATATAATTTTTTGAACCACTTTTATATAATTTATCTATTTTCTAAAATATTTTTTATTATATATTTTTTATTTTTTTATCAAAAATTTTTTAATTTTTTATTTATTTTTTTCATTATCTGCATTATAGAATTTTATCTTATTTTTTAATACTTCAGCCATTGCGATTGCCTGAATCTTTAAATCTTTCTTGCTATTGTATTTATTTGAAGATGTAATGTTGCTTTCAAGCCCTTTCTGTTCTTCTTTCTTCTTTAATATAAGATGATAAGCCCTTAATGAACAAGCTCTTGCAAGTTCATATCTATTGCCTTTATAGTTTATGATTTCATAAAGTGGAAATTTTTCTTTCATCTATATTCCTCCAATTATTTATTTGTTATCTATTTTTTTTATTTTTATTATTTTTTTATTTTTTATTATTTTTTCTATTTTTTATAATTTTTTTGTAATTTTAATTTATTTTTATTTAATTTATTTTTTCAATTTTTAGGATTAGTTTCTTAAATATTCTATTTTAATTAATCATTCTATCTTATTATTCATTATTACAATACGATTCTATGGTATTTTACATAATCTTATTTTACTAAATATTGTTTTTGATATTCCAATATTGCATCTTCCAATTTTTTATAAGCTTCTTCAAGTTCATCATTGACAATTACATATTTAAAAATATTCTGCTTTGACAATTCATTTTTCGCTTCATTAATTCTTTTTTCTCTTTCAGCATCGGTTTCTGTACCCCTTGAGGAAAATCTTTCTATCAATATTTCAAGAGATGGGGGTGCAATAAATATTGAGCAACACTCAGGATATTTTTTAATAATATTTTCTGCTCCCTGAACATCGACCTCAAGCACTATAGGTTTTTTTGATCTTAAAACCTTCTCAACCTGACTTTTGCTTGTACCATAGTAATTTCCATAAACCAATGCGTATTCAAGAAAATCATCCTCTAAAATTCTTTTTTTAAATTCCTCAACACTAACAAAGAAATAATCAACACCATCCTTCTCATTTGGCCTTGGTTTTCTTGTAGTATAAGATACTGAATAAGTAAGTTCAGGATGATTCTGTAAAAGTTTAGATCTTAAAGTAGATTTACCTACAGCTGATGGGCCAGAGATAACAATCAAAATTGGTAAAATTTCATTCATCTGCTTGTTAAATAGCTATCTTTTTAAAATTATGTCAAGAAAAATTATTTTTTACATTAAAACAATATTTACTTTTTTACAATTTTCTATTATCTCATCTGTCCATACGCTTGCCTGAACTTCACCAATATGAACCTTTCTCAAAAAAAACATACATAGCCTAGATTGTCCAATACCTCCACCTATTGTTTGTGGAAGCTCCCCATTTAAAAGTCTTTTGTGAAAGAGTAGATCTTTTCTATCATTACAGTTTCTTATTTTTAGTTGTTTTAATAAAGATTCTTTATTTACCCTTATCCCCATTGAACTTATTTCAAAAGCTCTTTTAATCATAGGATGCCAGACAATTAAATCGCCATTTAAACCTAGATATCCATCTTCATTTTCAGTTATCCAATCATCATAATCAGGCGCTCTTCCATCATGAGGTTTTTCATCAGATAGATTAGCACCAATTCCTATAATAAATATCGCCCCATACTTTTCTGCTGCAAGGTTTTCCCTTTCTGAAGGTGTTTTTTCTGGATACATTTCCAAAAGATTTTGACTATGTATAAATGTTATCTTTTCGGGTAAAATTGGTTTAATTTCAGGATAACTTTCATATACTAAAAATTCTGTTGCGACCATTGTCGAATATATTTTTTCAACCACATTTTTCAAAAAACTTAAATTTCTATCTTTTTCATCCATTACAAGTTCCCAATCCCATTGGTCAACATAAAAAGAATGAAGATTATCAATCTCCTCATCTGGTCTAATAGCATTCATATCTGTATAAAGTCCATAACCTTTTTCAATCCCATAATCTGCGAGCATCATTCTTTTCCACTTTGCAAGTGATTGGACTATTTCAACATTTGTGTCTATATTTCTTGGCTTAAATTTTACGGGCTTTTCTACTCCATTTAAATCATCATTTAATCCCGTTCCTTCTTTTAAGTATAAAGGAGCGGTAACTCTTCTAAGTTTCAATTGTGCAGAAAGATATGTTTGAAAAAAATCTTTGATATCTAAAATAGCTTTTTCAGTCTCTGTTAAAGATAGATAAGACTTATAATCTTCTGGATAATAATGAAATGCCATAAACTAAGACTCCTTTAAATTTTTTTTTCCCATCACCAGCCCCAACCCCCCACCCCATTTATCCTTCTTAATAATTTTAATGGTTAAATCTAAAAAGAAATATTAAATATTTGGGTTATTTACAATACTAGCTGTTAATTAAGGTTAATTTAATGGTAAATGCCTTTTATACCTGAATTCTATACTTTTATTTTATTTGAAAACAAACAAAAATTCAATAGGAAAAAACAAAGAAAAATTTGATAGAAAAAAAATATTATAAAAAAAAAATATCACTATGAAAAAAAATAAAAAAAATAAGCAAAATTGTGAATATAAAAAGCGATATTAAAAAAAATAAATGTTTAATTAGAAAATAATCTAAATATTTAATAAAATAATTTTCTTTTATCTTTAAGTTAATTATAATTCTAAAAATTCTATATAAAAAGTTGTTCCTGCTCCAACTTTGGAATCAAAGTAAATATTTGCTTTATGATTTTCAACTATCTGCTTTACAAGATATAGCCCAATGCCACTTCCTTTATCTAAAGGTTTTGTAGTAAAGAAAGGTTCAAATATCTTATCTTTTATCTCTTCTGGTATTCCCATACCATTATCTTCAATAATAACTTCTATATATTTTTTCTCATCCTTAATTATTTTCTGCAATTTTAAAGATATTTTATTTTCCTTATCTTCATTTAGTTTTTCATCATCTTCTCTATAAATCAAAGCATGATAAGCATTTATAATAATGTTCATAATAAGAGACTCTATTTGCTCTTCTATCCCTAAAATATAATAATCTTCATTTTCTTCATAGTAAAATTCAAATACAATATTTTTAGCAAAAGAACTTTTAAGAATTGTATAAATTCTACTTAATATATCTTTCAAATCCAATGATTTAAACTCTTCATCTTTTTTTCTATTCAAAACATTAAATTTTTGAAGAAGATTTAATGCTTTTTTTGTTGAATCAAATATTACTTGAATATCATATTTATATTCAGAATTTAAGTTTTGTCTTATAGCTTCTAAAGTATTTATTAAGTTTTCATAAATAAAATCTATTTTTTCTCTACCATTTTGATTTTCTTTGTTTATATTTGAATTATTTTTAAGATTTAACATAATATTATCGATAGTTTCAATATCTTTATCTATCTGTGAATCTAATAATTTAGCTCCTCCATTTATTGCTCCTATGAAATTATTGACATCATGGGAAATACCTTTAACTATATTGTTTATAGTCTGTATTTTCTGAATCTCAATATCCTTTTGAATCTTGCTTTCTTCATCAGTTAAATCATCGATTTTTATTATTATATATTTTAAGATATTGCTTTCAAAAAAAGGAATAGAATATATTTTCAAAACTTTTTGTTTATTTTTATCATCTAAAAATTTAATCTTATTTTCTATAATGATTTTTTTTAACTTTGTTTCTTCAACTATTTCTTTAAAAGATATAATCTTTTCAATATCTTCAATTCCAGAAAAATAAATAACTTCATTTATTTTTTTATTAATTATATCAGAATTTTCTTCTTTTATTTTATTTGAAGTATAATTTTTATAAAAATAACTATTATAGTTTAAAATCCTATTTTCAATATCTATAACGCAAATAGCAAATGGTAATAAGTCTATGATTTTTGAAATAAACAATTTTTGGTTTTCATATTCCTCTTTTAATTTTTTCTCTTTATTGTATTCATCTTTTAATTTTAAATTTATTTTATTAATATCATCCATTATTTTTTCAATAAATTTTGAAAAACTTACTATCTCATTTTCATTTTTATAAATAGTAAATTTTTCTAAATTAATAATTTCATTAGAAGGATAATTTTTTAAAATTTCATTAATTTTTTCATTTAATATATAAATAGGTTTTAATAAAATATTTGTTATCTTGATTGTTATAAAAAATATTAAAAAAATAAAAATAAATAAGATTATTAAAGCTAATTTTATTATTTTATAATAATAACTAAATACATGATTTTCATATACAGTTGAAATAACTATTAGTTTAAATTTTTCTATTGGAGAATAATAAGCTATTTTCTTATATTCCTTTTTATTTTTTAAGGAGTTATTTTCCCCATTAATAGGCCAATAATAGGTAATAACACCTTCTTTTTTTTCCAATATCTCTTTTATAAAATATTTACCTTTTATATCTTTTACATTTGAAAAATTACCACTTAAATAAGGATGAATGACAATATTTCCATCATAATCAATTATAAAAGAATTTCCATTACCAAAATTTCGAATTCCCAATATCAAATTTCTAAATTTATCAATATCAAAAAGAAAATAGAATTCTTCTTTGTATGATGAATAGGCAATAATCCAATCTAATTCTTTAATATATTGAAGATACATTGATTTATATCTTGTCGATTTATCAGAAGGATTACCCCATAAATATTCAAGATAACCATTTTTTAACTTTACTCCAGTTTGCACAAAGTCAACATAAGCAACATCTTCTTTTTCTATTTCTGGATGAAGATCTAAAATTATCTTATCTGGAGCTTCTTTTATATTCCAGATAAAAACATAACCTGTTTTACCAATTTTTATATTTTTCAAATAATTTTTTATTTTTGTTTTTGCGTCATTAACTGATATCTGACCATCATTGTATTCTTTCAATATTTTACCTATATATGTATTATTTTTATCTGCAATAGATTTAAGATAGTTTTCAATCAAGGCATTAATATAAACATCAACACTTTCATTTATAGTCTTATTTAAATTCATCAGTTGTTTGATAATATTATCTTTTTGATATCTATAATCTATTATCAAAAAAATTGATAAAGATATTGAAAGAATTAGTATGGCAATTAAAAAATTTATAAATAAAAATTTATTAGAAATTTTCATGCTTTAAATAATAAATAAGATATCTTGAAATTTTTTCAAATTATTCAAATTTTTATGCGTAGCAAAAAATGAAACTTTACATTTTTAAATATGCACAATAATTATTCGTTTTTTTAAAATTAAGAAATTTAAAATTTTTTGTTAATAAAAATATAAAATGGATCAATTTTTTCTTTTTTTTATTTCACTTAATAGCGATTTAATATCTTCAAAATCATATGGTTTTTTCAAAACATAGTCAAAACCATATTCTTTATAATTAGATAATACGGGATTACTGGAGTATCCACTTGATACTACATAAATTATATCGGGATATTTGCTTTTAGAAATTTTAATGACTTCATCACCACCGATTGAAGATGGGATTACTAAATCTAAAATACAGATGTCATATTTACCATTTTCTAAAACATCAAAAAATTCATTTGCGTTTTTTACAGATTTAATATCACAATTAAAATATTCAAATATCTTTTTTGCTGTATTTATTACTATATCATCATCATCTAAAATTAATATTGAAAAAGATCCTAAATCAATATTATTTGTCTTTTCCTTTTCTTTTTGGGAAACTTTTTCAGATGTAGAAGGAAATAGAAGATAAAAAATAGCTCCTTTTGTCTTTTTATTCTCAAAAAAGACATAACCCTGATGATTATTCATTATGGTTTTTACAGAAGAAAGTCCAAGACCACTGCCGCTAGCCTTGGTAGTAAAAAAAGGGTTAAATATTTTATTCTCAACTTCATAAGGTACTCCCGTACCTTCATCTTCTACTGATAAAATACAATATTGTTTTCTTTCGATTTTTTCATTTAAAAAATAATCAAGTTCATTATATGCTATTTTTAATATTATTTTACCATTTTCTTCATTTGCCTGTATTGCATTTAGTATAATATTATTTAGAGCCTGAAAAAATTGGCTTTTATCAGCATATATATAAAATCTTTCTTCACCTTCAATTTTAAATTCATATTCTACTGAAGTACCTTTTAAAGAAAAATTTATTACTGATTTTATTACTTCTAGTGGATCAAATAATTCTTTTACAGGGGTTCCACCCTTAGAAAAGGCAAGAAGCTGCGATGTTATTGATTTGGCTTGAACTGAGACCTCTTTTGCACTTGATAAAAGTTCCTCAAGCTCTTCTTTATCATTTATATACAACTGCGCCAGACTTAAATTACCTATTATTCCAGTTAAAACATTATTAAAATCGTGTGCAATCTTACCCGCCAAAAGTCCTACAGATTCTAATTTTTGAACTCTCAATATCTCTTCTTCGGCTTTTTTTTCATCTGTTATATCTTTAGCTAAAGTTAAAATCCACTTTTTGTTTTTATATTTTGACTCTATTGGTATTTTCTGGATAAATAAAATCCTTTTTTTATTATTTAAATCCAGTATTTCAGATTCTCTTGTTGCTATTTGATTTGCTTTTAAGACCATTAAATCATCATATGATAATTGCTTAAATTGATTTAGCATTATTGGTGGCATCTATTTTTCTATATTATAATGTGTTAAATTATTAATAATTCGAGGATTATCATCTTTTGAAATATCAAAAATATTGAAAAAACTTATAAATTCTTTGTTGTATTCAATAATATTCAAATCCTGATCACATAGATAAATTATAAATGGAATTGAATCTATCAATTTCCTTAATCTTTGCTCAGTAGTTTCTTTTATTAACCTTGTTTGTTTAAGATTATTAATTAATACTAATATTAGGACAATTATTATAATGATTACAAAAGTTAATGTCAGAACCAATATTTTTACATTGATCTTATCCTTTTTTTCTGGTAAATAAGTGATACCTATCCATTTCTTTGTCAACCTATCCAAAAGACCAGTTTCTTTAGCTTTTTGAATTCCTTTGTTTAAAATATTAACAAGAATAGTATTTCCTTTATGTATTCCAAAACAATTTAATCCAGTATATAAAGGTTCCCCAATAATTTTGACTTTATTCATATAATTCATAGAAAAAATATGGTACCATACAACCTGCTCATCACCTATTACAGCATCAACTTCATTTTCAACAATCTTATCTATAGCCTGATAAAAATCATTGACATATATTATTTCACAATTGATATTATTTTCTTTTAAGAATTCTTCTGCATAATCTCCTCTTTGCATTCCTATTTTTTTACCATTTAAATCTTTAAAACTATTTATATCGAATCTAAGATTACTTACGAAAATTGATGCTGGAACAAAGAATATGGGAGATGTAAAATCAAAATATTGTTCTCTTTTTTCACTATAAAATAATGAAGAAATACCATCTGCTTTTCCATCGATTACCATCTGTTGAGCTTCTTTAAAATTTACGGGTGTAAATGTTATGTTAAATCCATACTCATAAGATATCCAGCGAAGAAGGTCTATCATCATCCCATTATATTCACCATTTTTATCGACAAATTCAAATGGAGCATAGTTAATTTGCCCAACAAAATGAATATCTTTAGTGTTTTTAATAAATTCAATTTCTTCTTTATTTAAGTTTATAGAAATTCGATTTTTTGAAAGTTTTAAATATATAAATAAGCTAATGCAAATTAAAATTATTATAAAAAAAACAATTAAATAAATCTTTTTGTTATTTTTATACATTTTTTATCCTTATCTTTTATTCTTTTTCCTTTCTTTTAAGATGCATTTTATCAAAATTTTATTTTGCTTTTATACTGCTAAATCTTAATTTCATAAATATTTTCGTATAATTAGCTTAATTACTTCAAAATTTTGAGTAAAATTAAAATTAATTTCTTTATTTTTTTGATAAAATTAATATTTTTTGAAAAAGGATTAAGATATGAATAAATATAATCCCGAAAATGATTTATCCAACAAAAATAAGTCAAATTATAAAGATAAGATGGAAGAACAAAAAACAAAAGAAATCAATGATAAGCATGAAGAACAAAAAATAAATGAAATTAATTATAAGGATAATAATAAACATATACTTAATTTTAATCATAATCATATTGATAAAGATAATCATATATATAATCATGAACATGAACATAAACATAAACATAATCATAAAGATAATCATAATCATGAACATAATCATGAGATAGATTTTTCAGGTATTAAGGAACTTAACAAAAATAAAATCACATGGGTTGTCATATTAAACTTCACAATAACAATTTCTGAAATTTTGGGAGGACTTTTTTCAAAAAGCCTTGCTCTTCTTTCAGACGCATTTCATAATTTAGGCGATACTATGGCGATTGTTTTAAGCTGGTTCGCCATAATCATAAGTAAAAAAGAAAAAGATAAGAATAAAACCTATGGCTATAAAAGAGCTCAGATAATAGTTGCATTTCTGAATTCACAATTTCTTATTATAATTTCTATTTTTTTAATTATAGAAGCTATTAAGAAATTTATAAACCCTGTTGAGATAAAAAGCTCGGTAATGCTTGTCGTCGCGATTATTGGATTGATTGCAAATCTTATTTCAACTTTACTTCTTCATAAAGACTCAAATCATAGTTTAAATATTAGATCAAGTTACCTTCATCTTTTAGGAGATACTGTTTCCTCAATAGGAGTAATTTTAGGAGCGGTTCTCATTAATCTTTTTAAGATTTATTTTATTGACCCTCTGATAACAATAATTATAGCAATCTATCTTGGATATGAAAGTTTAAAAATCGTCATAAAAACGATAAATATTCTCATGCAATCTTCAGCAAATCTTGACTATGAGCAGATCAAAAAAGATATAGAATCATTACCTTCTGTAAAATCACTTCATCATGTTCATACATGGCTATCTGATGAAAAGACAATCTATTTTGAAGCTCATGTGGAGCTTGATGATATCTTGATATCAGAATCTACCAAACTATTGGAAGAGATAAATAAAATATTATATGAAAAATATAATATAAACCATACTACCATCCAGTTTGAAGCCGATAGATGTTGCAATAAAGGAATATTTAATATAAAAAATTAAAATTAAATTTCTTTAATATCCTTTTCTCTATCTCATCCTTTATAATCTTAGAATCATAATAAAATTCTTATTTTTTTAGTTTAAATTATATTCCATCATGAATTATGTTATCTTAAAATTATATTATCTAATTAATAGATCTTATTTTCCTTATATATAATTTTAAGTCTCAAATATTTTTATATGATATTTTTAATATTCTTAGCTTTGTTAATATTTTTTGACAATTCTTAAATTCAAAATAAAATAAAAATAACCAATTGACTATAAAATATTTTGATATTTTTAGTAAATATTTTTTATAGATAGCTGTTATTTACTTTTTATTTACTTTAGATAATTTTTTATATTTCTCAAAAGGGTAGTAGCCTATTTTTTGCTTATTTAATTTTATAGAATTTTATTTTATACTTATCTATTTAATATAATAGGAGTTTTTATGAGTCTAATTAAACTTGAAAAGATTTCCAAAACTTACAAAATGGGAAAAGTAAATGTTCAGGCTCTTTCTGATGTTTCTCTTAATATAGAAAAAGGAAGTTTTACTGGAATAATAGGACCTTCTGGATCTGGCAAGACCACCCTTCTTAATATACTTGGTTGTCTTGATAAACAGGATGAAGGCTTATACTTTTTTGAAGGTAAAGATATTTCAACTCTTTCCAATATAGAAACAACATTTTTTAGAAGAGAAAAGTTTGGATTCATTTTTCAAACATTCAATCTTATTCCAGTCCTTACAGTATATGAAAATGTTGAAATACCACTTGCTCTTTTGAATGTCGAACCAAAAGAAAGAAAAGAAAGGATTATGAATATATTAAAAGAAGTGGGAATTGAAGAAACTTATAATAGGCTTCCATCTGAACTTTCTGGAGGTCAACAGCAAAGAGTCGCAATAGCAAGAGCCCTGGTCAAAAATCCTATCGTCATTTTCGCAGATGAACCTACTGCAAATCTTGACCATGCGACTGGAACTAAAATTATTGATCTTATGAAAAACCTCAATCAAAAATTAGGAATAACCTTTATCTTTTCAACTCATGATAGTAAGATAATGAATGCAGCCAATCAACTTATAGTTTTGGAAGATGGAAGAATTTCTAATTAAACAAAAGAGGTTAAGATAGGAACTATGAAAAAAGATAATAAATACCTGTTCAATTTATCAATTAAAAACTTGCTTTTATATAAAACAAGAACTATTTTAACTTTTTTAATACTTGGTTTTGGAATTTTTACATATATAATAGTAGAAGGCATGCTTGATGGTATGACAAATCAAACTGTTGAAAGCATAATTCAGATGCAAAGCTCAGATATTCAGATCTATCCTGAAGGTTACAATAAAGAAGAACAATTTACCATTCTAAACTTAAAAAATGAAGATGAAATAATAAAAGTTTTAAATTCAAAAGATTATATAGTAGCATATTCAAAAAGAATTACTTTTACAGCTATGCTTGAACAATCTTCAGGAATGCTGCCTGTAAAGGTGCTTGGAATAAATCCAGAAGAAGATGAAAAAACTTTAAAAATTATGGATTACCTTGATAAAAATATAAAATCGGTTTTTTCAAAAAATTTTGATAGCTTTTACGATATTATTCCAGCTTGCATTGGCAAAAGTTTAGCAAAAGAATTAAACTTAAAAGAAAATGATACTTTTATCATATCTTTTAAGACTAAAGATGGGATGTATAATTCATTAAATTTAGAAGTATTAAATATATATATGACTCCTGATTCTATTTTGAATTCATCATCTATAATAATACCATATAATGTTGCCAAAGCTTCATTAAATATCGATTCTTCTACAAATATTTTAGTAAAAACAAAAGATTTGAAAAAGGTTAAAATCTGGTCATCAGATTTAAGTAAATCACTGCCATATACTTCAATTAGCAACTGGATGGAAGAAGGAAAAGAGATTATCGAAATTTCAAAGACAAAAGGTAAGTTTTCTGGTGTTTTTATATTTTTTATTTTAATAATAGCAGCAATTGGCATCACAAACACGATGATAATGTCTGTTCATGAAAAAACAAGGGAGATCGGTACATTAAAAGCCCTTGGTATGAGTGAAAAAGAAATAGGTAAAATTTTTTCTTATGAAGGACTTGCTCTTGGTTTATCTGGCTCTATTTTTGGAATAATACTTGCTCTACCCTTAAACTTTTATCTTGCAAAAGTTGGATTAAATGTCGCTGCAATGATGGATATAGATTTAATTGCTGAATTTGGACTTCCACTTGTATTATACTCTTCTTTTCCAATAAAAGGATATGTTGGAGCATTTTTCCTTGGTGTTATTGTCTCATATATTTCAACATACTCAACTGCAAAAAAAGCAGCTAAACTCGAAGTGGTAAAAGCATTAAGGACTATTTAAGAAAATTAAATTTTATTTGTAGATATTATAATTTAAAATTAGGATAGTATTAATTTTTAAACCGAAATCAGAATAGAATTAATACTTAAATATAAATTAGTAGAAAATTAATACTAAACTATAGAATTAGTAAGAGGATTAATACTAAAATATAGAAAAGGATAAGGTTAAAATGTAAATTAGTAAAGGAATATAAATAAGGAT
>DAOOKC010000048.1:0-12746 GCA_035385485.1 Exilispira sp. | reverse complement strand
ATAAATATGCAAAGGAATAATATCTGCTTTTGATAGATCTGCTATTACAGCACCACCTGTTCTTAATTTACTCAATTCACCAGATGCTAAAACTGTCGATCTAATAGAATTTAAAATTGGAAAACCTTTTTTAGATTTTTCAATCATATTTGATATAATTTCTGAATTTTTTTCTCTTTTCTTATATACTGGTAAAAATCCTGCATTATGCAAAAAATATCCTACAATAGGGACATCAAATGCTTTGTGATCAATTGGTAGATAGAAAGAATTTTTAGCAAGATGCATTAGAGTAAAAAAATCATATGTGGTAGGATGATTAACTATATATACCCTTTTTGGAGAATTTACTATCTCTTTATCATAATTAACAATTACTTTCGCATTTTTTTTAACCCAATTTGAACATACAAGGTTTCTAATCATCATGAAATGATTTTTGTTTTTAATATAAGATGAAATATCTCTATCTATAAAATCCTTACATAAATCTTCTATCATATCATTAAAAGTCTTAGAAGGCTTATAACCAAGTTCTTTTTCTGCTTTTTCTATTGAAATAATCGCTTTTGAATAACCACTTTTAACCATCCCTTCTGTTATAGATGACGAAGGATTTATAAACTCTAAAAATTTTGCGACTGGTAAAGATAAAAATGAAGGTAAGATAATAAAAGAAGATAAAATTCTTTTTTTAGTTAATGATTTTAACCTTTTTGCAACTGCCTTCATAAAAATTGGATAAGGAAGATTATCTTCTTTTTTACCTGTTATAATATAAGTTTCATCTTTTCTACCATTTATCATTGCAAGATAAATACCATTTGATAAATCATCAACATGAACATAGCTTGCATTAGCAGGTAATGTTACAAAAAGTCTATTTTTGTAAATTCTATCAACAAGTTTTGTTATAGAATAATGATTATCACCTTTTCCCAAAACAGTACCAGGTAAAACTGTTATAAGCTCAATATTTTTATCTTTAACGAGGTTTTTAGCTATAACAAAACCTGCAAGTTTTGTATCATGATATGGTAGTCTAATTTTTTTTAAAAAACTTTTATCGTTATTTTTCCAATTATTATGACATTTAATGATTTCTTCTTCATCTTCAAAACTATGATATTGCTTATATTTATCTGATTTTTTATTTGTGCCAATATTTTCCTCGGTTAAATATTTATCTTCTATTGAATGGTTCAATATACTAACAGAAGAAATCAGAACAAATCTTTTAACTTTATTTTCGATAGCTGATTTGATAAGATTTTCAGTACCTAAGACATTTATTTTCCAGAGGTTATCAAGATCCTTTTTTGAAAATGATACCAAAGCTGCAAAATGAACAATACAATCAAGATTTTTGGTCTTTTCGAGACATTGATTATAATCTGTGATATCCATTTTTTCATATTCTATTTTCTCATTTTCTATGTCCAATAAAAGAGGATTCCATCTTGTGCTTGAATAAAAAGCTTTTATCCTCTCAATTTTATTAAAATCATCTGAATTAATAAGGTTCAATATAAAATTTGCTCCTAAAAATCCAGTAGAACCTGTAATACCTATATTTATTGGAGTAAATGACCTGTCTTGATCCATAATTATTAACCCTTTTCTTGAATATTTTTTTTATATTTTATATAAAAATTATATTTACTGATTAATTAAATAATATTGTTTTTTTATTTATAAACAAAATTAAACATTTTTCAATAATATATTTTTAATATTTTCATTATTTGTAATATTTTTATATAGATAAACACTATATATTTTGATGTTCTTTTTTTGTATTTTTCTTTTGATTTCTAATTCTTTTTTATTATTATTGTTATTGAAGTTAAAAATTTCGGAGATATTAAATGATCGAAGATAAAGGTTCTATAGTTAGCATAGACATTACCAAAGGAATAGCAGTCAAAGTAGAAGGTGTCGAAGAATGTGAAATCTGTGCGATAAAAGCAAATTGTGGTCAAAAAAGAGGAGATATACTTTATTTACCATTTAAAGAAGGTTTTACTATCGGTGATAGGGTAAAAATTAAAATAATTTCTGTATCTTTGTTAAATGCAAGTGTTTTCATATATCTTATTCCACTTGTACTATTTATAATTGGTATTTTATTTTCATATTTGATATTATTTTCAAAATATCAAGAACTTGAAAGAGCAAGTTTTTCTTTTTTAATTGGTATTGTTATTTTATTTCCTTATGGACTTTTACTAAGGATATATGATAAAAAAAAGCAAAAGAAAATAAAATATGAAATAGAAAAGATAGAATAATCTACAAAAATTATGGATAAGAGAAAAAATAAAATAATAGAATAATAAAATAATAAAATATTAAAATATTAAAATAAAATAGTTAAATTATAAAATAAATAGAAATTAGTTTTATAAATAAGGAAGATAAAAATTAGATAAATATCAGAAACAAGAAAAATATAAAGAAAATTTAAAACAAATAGAAAATAGATAAAAATTATAAATAAGGAAAATAACAAATAGATAAATATCAAAGATAAATATAAAAAATAAATATTGGAAATAAGGAAAATATAAATAAAATATAAAATAGCTAAATATTATAAATATAATAGGGCAATGGTTAAAGATTATGGATAGGGAAGAGATAAAGCAAAGAATTGAAGAACTTAAAAAGCTAATAGAGCATCATAATTATCTTTATTATGTTGAAAATAAACCAGAAATATCAGATTTAGAGTATGATGCACTTTTCGATGAACTTAAGAACCTTGAGCAACAATATCCCGAATTTTCAGATCCAAATTCTCCAACAAAGAGGGTCGGTTCGGATCTTTCAAACAAGTTTGAAAAAGTAAAACATGAAATTCCTGTACTTTCATTAGATAAGGCATATTCCAAAAGTCAGGTCATAGATTGGATAAATAAAATACTTGAAGAATATCCCGACACTACTTTTAACATACAGGAAAAATTTGATGGGGTTTCAATAGTTCTTTACTATAGAAATGGTGTTTTAGATAAGGCTGTATCAAGAGGCGATGGTTTTGTCGGAAATGATATAACAGAAAATTGTAGAACAATAAAGACTATACCTCTTACATTAAATCAGAAATTAAATATCTTTGTAAGAGGAGAGGTATATATTGATAAAGAGGATTTCGAAAAATTAAAAAGTTCAAATGAATATGCAAATCCAAGAAATTTTGCAGCTGGAACTTTAAATCGGATTAAAAGTTCTGAGGTCGCTAAAATTCCTTTAAAATTCTTTGCTTATGATGCAGTTTGCGAAGGTTTTGACAATGATTATAGCTTACTTCTTCTACTTTCAAATCTTGGATTTAATGTATCAAAAAACACAGTTTTTATGTCAAAGAGTGGAAAACTAAATATAGATTCAGATTTTATTATAAAAAATAATTCTGAGTCAAATTCATTATTTGATGAAAATGATTTTGCAACTATAAAAATTGAAGAAGTTACAAATAGAATAGATTATTTTACTAAAATCAGGAATAATCTTGCCTATCAGATAGATGGACTTGTTTTTAAAGTAAATGAGTTTTCAACTAGAAATAAACTTGGCTATACAGGGCATCACCCAAGATGGGCATTGGCATACAAATTTGAAGCGCCAAAAGCAGAGACTATCGTTGAAGATATAATATGGCAGGTGGGTAGAGGTGGTAGAATTACTCCAGTTGCAAAGTTAAAACCAGTTTCTATCGCAGGATCTAAAGTTTCAAGAGCAACTTTACACAATATTGAATATATAAAAATGCTTGAACTTTCAATAGGAGACACAGTTTCGATTTCAAAAAGAGGCGATATAATACCTGCTGTTGAAGAGGTTGTCGAAAAATCGGAAAATCCTATGATAACTGAGATTCCAGAATATTGTCCTTCTTGCGGGACAAAAGTAATATTAGACGGTCCTATAGCATACTGTGATAATGAAAAATGCCCATCGAGGATAGCAGAATCTATAAAATATTTTGCAAGCCGTGATTGCATGAATATTGAAAATCTTGGCGAAGAGACTATAGATTTACTTTTTGAAAACAAAATAATAAAAGATATACCCGATATTTACAAGATAGATTATTCTATACTTCTTAATTTCGAAGGATTTGCAGAAAAAAAGGTAAATTTAATAAAAGAAGGAGTTGAAAAATCAAAGAAAAATAGTTTTGATATTCTTTTATACTCTTTAGGTTTCAAAGAACTTGGAAAACAGACAGTTAAACTTTTAATAAATGCGGGTTTTGATAGTGCAAAAAAGTTGATAGAAACAGCTCAAAAAAATGATATTTCAAGTTTTACTTCTATTAATGGTATTGGTGAAAAAACAGCAGCTCTTTTTATTGAACATTTTAAAAGTGAAAGATTTATTTATCTTATGGAAGAATTCAGCAAATTAGGTTTTGAACTTGAGGTAAAAAATAAAGATGAAAATAAAAGTAAGGCTTTTGAAGGCACCAGCTGGTGTATTACAGGTACATTGAATAATTTCCCTAAAAGAGAGATTGCGGAAGCCGAAATAGAAAAAAGAGGGGGTAAGGTATTATCTGCAGTTTCTTCAAAATTAACTTATCTTGTAGTTGGGATTAACCCTGGTTCAAAACTTGAAAAAGCAAAACAACTTAATGTAAAAATAATTGATGAAGATCAATTTATGAAAATGCTTGAAAATTCGAATTAGATAATCTTTAATAACTTTCAATGTCAACTAAATCTACTTCGAAATCATTTGTAAATATTTTTTCTTTGATAAAATTATCGTCTATATCTTTTTTATTTGCTTGAGAAAATTTATTGAAAACCAACTTTATTTCATCGCTAATTTTTTTTTCATTCTCATCAAAAGATAATTGTTTTTTATTGTATATTAAACATGTAAGCAATCCATCCATTCTACCTATATTTTTATATAGACTTGATGTAATAAGAGTTATAACTTTTTTGCCAAAGCAACTGCCTTTTAATAATGGTTGATGCCCTCTTATAATCATATTAAACCCAAAATAATTTTTCCATTTCAAAAAATCCTCTTCTGTCTTAACAGGTCTTCCAAGGGATCTGGAGTATATCGCATCTTTATAATTATCAGCAAAATCTGCCCATGAAATATCAAAAACCTTATCTTTATCTAAAAAAATCAATTTGTTTAATCTGCATCCTTTTTCATTTTTTAATATATTTATAAATTCAGTATCTTTTTTAACTTCGGGATTAAAATCGAAAACCCCACCATGAATAAAAAGAATATCATTAAATGAAATAATAATAGGCATAAATTCTATTAATTGTCTTATAGAATCAAATAGTTTCGTAATTTTACCATTTTGAATCCAGAATTCAGGATTTTGATAACCAAAATAATGGTAAAGTTCATGATTGCCCGGCAAAAGAAAAACTGTGTCGGGAAATATAAGATTTAAAAGTATTACAAGAATTAAAATTTCATTAGAATATCTTCCTCTATCGACATAATCTCCCAAAAAAATTAAAATTAATTCGGGATAATTTAACTTAATACTAATAATTTTTTTTAATGATTCATAATCTGCATGAATATCACCAACAGTTAATATTTTAGGGTTTATAAAGACATCTTTATTAAAATCTTTATCTAATACTATCCATTTTGAATATTTTTTGTAAATATCAGCAAGACTTAATATACAATTTTTTATCTTATCTATATTATCATCTATATAAATTTGCGAATTACCTTTTTCTATCTCTTGAATAAAGTTATCGAAAAATCTTTGTAAATCAAATTCCATTTACAAAAACTTCTTCTCCATCTATAAAGACTTTCTCTATCGGATTATCTCCATAATGATAGTATAAGTATTCTAAAGAAGGGACATCCACTATTATAAAATCTGCTGGAAAACCCTCTTCAATTACTCCTGGATACTGTTTCAAATCCAGTGCTTTTGCTGCTGTTATGGTTGAAGCTTTTAAAATTTGATATGCTTCCATATGTAGCTTTATTGCAGCAATAGTATAGACCATTAAGATATTTTCAGTACAATTCGAACCTGGATTTGAATCAGATGCTAAAGCTATATCCACGCCATGCTTTTCAAAAAGATTAAAAGGTGCATATCTTTCATTTAAGTAAAATGCAGTTGCAGGAAGTAAAACCGGTACAGTATTTGAATTTTTAAAAAGCATTACTTCTTCTTCTGTTGTTTGCAAAAGATGTTCAACTGAGGTTGCATTTAATTCTAATGCAAGTTTTAATGCATTGATATTTGAAAGTTCATTTACATGCATTTTTATTTTAAATCCATTATCAATTGCTGCTTTACAAAGTCTTTCAGTCTGATTATAGTTAAAGACTTTCTCTTCAGTAAAGATATCAAAAAATTTAGCCAATTTCCTTCTTTTTACTTCTGGTAATATCTCTTTGATAATCTGCTCAATCCAATTTTCTTTTAATCTTTCATCTTTTTTAGCTTCGGGTGGAAAATCATGAGCGGGCATACAGGTAGGAGTAATATTTATATTTGTAAATTTCTTAACCTTATCTATTATTTCAAGAAGTCTTAACTCGTCTTTTACCGAAAGTCCATAACCCGACTTTATCTCAACATGAGTTACTCCAAAAGACGAAAGTTTTTTGATCCTTTTCAAAAGCAAATGTAAAAGCTCTTCATCTGAAGCTTCTCGAGTTTTTTTTACAGTATAAGAAATGCCACCACCCTCTTCGGCTATTTTTAAATAACTAACACCTCTATTTCTCTTAAAAAATTCATTTGATCTATCGCCTGCATAAATAAGATGAGTATGAGCATCTACAAAAGATGGAAGACATATCTTGTTTTTACAATCATATTCTTTTATAACAAAATCACTTACATCATTATGAAATATTTTTTTTATCTCTTCATCATATTTATCAGAAGGAATTATAGAACTTATTTTCCCATCACATGAAATTATTGAAAAATTTTCATAAATTTTTTTATTAAAACTATTGTCAAAACCATAAATTTTATCGATATTTTTTAATGTAACTATTTTTTTCATATTGAACCTTTTATTTAATTTATTTTTTTTAATTTATTGTATTTTAATAAAATTTCAAAATTTTTATATTTTATAATTTAATTAAAAAATTGAAATAATTTAGAGATGAATTTATAATAATTATATACAAATAGTTATTTATGTCTTTTATTTTTATAATATAGGGGTTTTTAATGGAATTCTCTCTTAAAGACGATGAATTTAAGCTTTTTAAAGATTTTATTTATGAAAAATCTGGAATATTTTTTTCTGAAATAAATAGAGCAATTTTAGAAAATAGGCTTTTCGAAGTGATGCTAAAAAATCAATATAAGTCAATTATGGAATATTATAATAAACTTTTAGAAGATCCTAATGAAGTTAGATCTTTTTTAGATTTAATAACAACAAATCTTACAAAATTTTTTAGGAACATGGCTCAGTTTGAAGCACTTGAAAAAATTGTCATTCCCGAACTTGCAAAAAGAAATGATACCTCGCGAACTATAAGAATATGGTCTGCGGGCTGTTCTTCTGGAGAAGAACCATATTCAATAGCAGCAGTCGTTGCATATGTTTTGACACTTCGAGAAGGATGGGATATTAAGATAATAGCATCAGATATTTCATTAAAATCTTTATTAATTGCTAAAGAAGGATATTATAAAAAGGATAGAATCGAGGATATTCCACCTCATCTTTTTTCTGTTGCTTTTGAGGATCTGGGAGATACAATAAAAGTTAAAGATGAAATAAAGAAATTAGTCACATTTGATTATCATAACTTAAAAAATGAGTTTGGATATAAAGACTTTGATATTATTTTTTGTAGAAATGTTATAATATATTTTGACCAGGAAGCCCAAAAGGAAGTTATAAATAAATTTTACAAACTATTAAAACCTTATGGTTATCTTTTTTTGGGTCATTCTGAAAGTCTTTTTGGTATGAATACTAAATTTAAATTCTCTAAAATTGGAAATGCTATAGCATATTTAAAAGATGAAACATAAAAACAGAAAATTTATAAAAATTGATTGGTATACTTTAAAATTTTAAATTATTATAATAAACTAAAGAAAAGATAGTTTGATTTTAAAGGTGTTTTGTATTTATGGAGAAAATTAAGGTTTTAATTGTAGATGATTCAGCCCTTATGAGAAAACTTATAATGGAAATTTTACAAAAGGATGAAGAGATAGAAGTAGTTGCTACTGCTATGAATGGAGCTTTTGCATTAACTAAACTTAAGACTCATAAACCTGATATAATAACTTTAGATATTGAAATGCCTCAGATGAATGGTTTGGAATTCCTAGAAGAAAAAAGAAAAATCCAGGATACCACACCAGTAATAGTTTTTTCAAGTTTAACATCTGAAGGTTCTTCAACTACTATAAGAGCATTAGAACTTGGGGCAAATGATTATCTTTTAAAACCCGATTTAAAAGAATCACTCGATTTAAGCATTATAGAAGAAGAGATGATTCAGAAAATAAAAAGCTGGGGTTTAAAAAAAATAAAAAAGGAAAAAGGTTTAAAAGAAATCAATCTAACACCCAAAATTGAGGTAGTTCCAACTTTTAAAATCTTTGAAGCTAATAGAAGGGATTTGATTTCGAATCCCGATAATATAAAATTTATAGCAATTGGTATTTCAACTGGAGGACCAGAAGCATTAAGACAGATACTTCCAAAATTTAAAACAAAAATTCCAATAATAATTGTTCAACATATGCCTGAGGGCTTCACAAAAGATTTTGCTGAATCATTAAATAGAATTACAAAACAAAATGGCTATTTTACTAAAGAAATTGAAGATAATGATATTGTTAAAGAGAATTATATATATATAGCTCCGGGTAATCATCATATATCACTACATAAAAATTTTAATAATTTCATCATTAAAGTCAATCAGGATCCACCAGTTAAGAACCATAGGCCATCTGTTGACTATTTTTTTTCAAGCTTATATAATAATATTGATACAAATTGCTTTATCTGTGTTATAATGACTGGGATGGGAAAGGATGGAGCTTTTTATATTAAAAAACTTCATGATAGAGGAGTTTTTACTATAGCTCAGGATGAAGAAAGTTCTATTGTATTTGGTATGCCAAAAACAGCTATAGAACTTAAAGGAATTGATAAAATACTTCCATTAAATGAAATACCAGAATTTATAAATAAAATAAAAAAGGAAAATTAATCTATACTATTGAATTTTTTTAATTTATTGATTATATTCTTAATTGAAGTGGGACTTTATATCTTATTTATGTTTTACAATGGTTCAAAATGTATAGGAGGATAAAATGGTTTCTAACTTTGAATTTGATGATGAAACACCGAGTATTCCAGATATTAATAAAAAGAATCCAGATGGATTAAAACCCGACGGAACTCCTATTAATGTATTAATAGCTGATGATTCTATGTTTGTTCAAAAACTTTTACAGCAAATACTTCTTAGTGAAAAATATAATATTATAGATGTTGCTTCAGATGGAGAAGAAGCTTTAGAGAAATTTCAAAAAAATATAAATAAAATTGATCTTGTTACATTAGATATTACAATGCCTAAAATGGATGGTTTAACTGTCCTTGAAAAGATATTACAGATAAAACCAGATACAAATGTCATTATGATTTCTGCTCTTGGAAGAGAAGATCTTGTTAAAAGAGCATTAACAAATGGAGCTAAAAATTATATAGTTAAACCATTAAATAGAGAAAAAGTTCTATCCCGAATCAAACAGACTATGGATAGGATTTATAATAGATAATAATTAAATACCTTTTTTTAATTTTAATTATTATAATCTTTTTCTAATTTTTTATTAAATTTTATTTATAAACTATAATTTTTTAAAGTGTCCGATTATGTTATTAAATTTCTTAAAAATATTTTTTAATATTGTTTCTTTTTTTACTTTTTATTTTTAATCTAATTTTTTATATTCTTTAATTTTATATAAAATCAGATGGATTTTAATTTTGAACAGTATAATTTAATTTATAATAAAATAAAAACCTTCATATTAAATCAGAATTCACCTTTCAATTATTATTTTCTTTTTTCCTTTATAAGCAAAGAAATTGGTTTAAATTTCCCTGATTCTAAATATTTTGAAAATTTATACAGAAAAAACTTTTTAATCAAGAATATCTTATATAATCTTCAATTTGAGTTTTATAAGGATTTTAATTTTGCATTAATTTTTGAAAATGAACTTATCTTTTTCGAAAAAATACCTGATTATCCTTCTTATTTTAGTATTTTTTATGGTAAGTTTATTAGAGATGACATAAAATATAAAAAAAATCCCTCTTTGTGCGAACCTATAGATAATATTAATAAAATCAACCTCCCATATGAAAATAAATTACGAAGTTTTTATCTTTCTTTAGAAAATTTTAACAAAGAAGAAGAGCTGATTCAAAAAGCAATAGATACTGGATTGTATATAATTGAAAACCCAGGTCTTTTTGATGAAGCGCTCAAAATATTTAACTTAACCCAAGCCACACTTAATGAAAGATCACTGAATATTGCTTATAAAAAATTGGTTAAAAAATATCATCCCGATCTTTCAAAGGATATTAATCCTGAAAATGACAAAGAAATTATAAAGATCTATGAAGCTTATAAATTACTTAAAAGTATACTAATTTAATACTATTAATACAAATTTACTTTTAGTTTGCTTAAAGCTGTTTTTGAAGCAATTATTGCTTTTGTCGCAGTTGGAGCTGAAGATATTACATTTGCAAGTTTAGTAACATTATTTTTTGTTTTGATGATTTTTTCACCTGGATTTTTCATTATAAAAACATTTTTAATATATGGTACCATCATTGCTTCATAACTACCATCTATGGATTTTAAAATCCCTTCTTTATCTGAAACAAAACCAAGTTCACATGAATAAAAAGACCATTTTGGTTCTATCTTTATATCTTTTTCACCAAGGGCGACTTTCATCATCACATTCATTAAATTAATTCCAGAAGAATATGGAAAAGTATAAGCAGACATAAAACCACCTGAAAGTCTTGAAGCTATTTCTCCAACATATCCTTTTGCTATCTTTTTACCTTTCACTTTTTCTTTGCCAACTTCATATTCATATCTTACCCTTATATCTCCTTTAGCAGCTCCATTTATTATGCCAAGAGCCTTAATACCTTCAATAAAAACATTACACCCCGCTTCCACTAAGTCTTCTGGCAAAATAGATGGCATTAGATGTCCAAGTTCTACAAAATTAGGTGGATTTAGTATAAATCTATCTGCAACTCCTGTTATTGTAATATTTCCATCAATAACTATTGCATCTATTGAAAGTTCAAAACTTCTTATATATTCTTCGATTATAATTTTTTTTTCAGAACTAAATTGAATGGCTTCATCAAATAGATTTTTCAAGATCGACTTTGCGATGTCTTTAGAAATAAGTGTAACGCCTCTTGCTCCCATATTGTCAACTGGCTTTAAAACATAGTAGTTTTTACCTAATCTTTTCATTGCATCTTCGAGTTGAGAAAATTCTGATATAACCTCAAAATTGGGTTGACTTACATTTTTTTCTTTTAACCTTTTCCTCATCAACCCTTTATTTGTTGTAACCAATGCAACTTCATATGGATTAGAGGGAAGATTAAAAAAATTACCTATTTTAGCTACTGTTCTTGAAAAATCTGTTCCAACAGTTGCTACAGCAACAGGTTTATATCTTTCGCTAATTTTTTTTGCTTCTTTTAGACAACCTTCTTCATCTTTTGTAGAGACAATTATTTTAATGATTTTGTTATCATCATATTTTTTGAATGCAGGTGCTTCTGGATTCATATCAAAAACAGCTGGAATATAACCATTTGAGTAAATTTCATCTATAAATGGAAGTTGTAATAATCCCGCACCTACTACAAAAAAAACCTTTTTATCTTCATTTTTTATACTCATTTAAACACCTTGAATTAAAATAATAATTTAAATTTAAGATTTAAAATATTTACATTCTAAAAAATCTTATCCCGAAATAAAAACCGATGGTCACAAAGTTTAATTGAGACGGGAAATCAGTAGATTTTCCCCAATATTCATAAGAAAAAGAACTTATATGAACTTCAAATATACCATCAGTCTTTGTTCCTAGCATAAAGCCAAAGCCTATGGCAACCTTCCAGAAAAATGACCCATATGCACCTATAGTTGAACTTCCATCTGTCGATAGCTGTATTTTATCCAATAAAAGACTATAACCGACACCCATTATTGAATAAAGTGCAAAAGGAAGAGTAAATGGAAATCTTATTCTCAATGCTCCATATAATGGGAAATATACAAATGAATTTTCTTTACTATCTTTTAACCAGCTACCATTGGCAAAATCAAGACCAAAACCATAAAACACTGCTTCATCAAAGTCTACACCAAATAATGTTGAAAGAGTAAATCCAGAAGCAGGTCCAAATGGAGTTGTAAAACCTATTGAAATAGATAAGGCTTTTGTTTGAGCAAAAATAGTACCTAAATTAAAAAAGAAAGTTAAAAAAATAAATAAAAAAAGAATAAGAATAATATTTTTTATCTTTTTATTTTCAATTATCTTAATCATAAATTTTGCTCCTACAATTATTTTTCGGTTAATATTAAGAGTTATTGACTTTGCAAATTTTTTTATTAAAAATTAATTATAATCATTTCTATTCCAAGTAAAAATG
>DAOOKC010000047.1:0-12928 GCA_035385485.1 Exilispira sp. | reverse complement strand
TAAGGGAAGTGTTGTTGGTATTTTTGACCCGCCTTCAAATATTGATATTAAAAAGATTGATAAATCAATTTTTCAGCTTTCCCTGGAATTTGAACTTTCAAAAGAAGAGATAGTAAATTCTTTATTCTTAAGCTTTAATAATGTATCAGATTTAATCGATTCTATTTTAACATTGGATGATTTAAGAGCAGATTTAAAATCTTCAAATTTAAATTTAAAAGATGAAAAAAATTACTTTAAGGTCAATTCAGTTTTAACAGGTGGATTTCAATCATGGTCAAAGGCTTATGAATATAATATAAAAGATAATCAAACAAATATAAGGTTAAAACCAAGTCTTTTAAGATTCATAAAATCTGATTATGAAGATTGGTTTGTAAAAAAAAATAGATTTATCTCAAATTTTTATATTACAATTTATGAAAACCTTCCTTCGACAAAAAATTTTACTTTAATCTCTAAAGATACAGTATTTCCTACAACATTTGTTTTATATAAGAAGAATAAAAAACTGGAAATTCATTTAGGACTTAAAGGTGAGAAGATTAACGGAAAATTTTTTTATGATAAAATCTATTTAATTTTCTGTAATGATTTAAATAGTCAAAAAGAGGCATTTGAAAAATTATTCAAAAATGAGTTTGAAAATTCACTGAAAAAGATAAATCAATATAATCTTTTAGATAAAAGTAGCAAACATATCTATGGATGGGAATCCTGGTATAACTATTATACTTCTATTACTGAAAAGGATTGTATCAAAAATTTAAATTTATTTGGGAATTTTATTAAAAATTTTGATGTTGAGGCAAGACCAATATTTCAAATAGATGATGGATGGGAGATTAGAGTCGGTCAGTGGCAACAAAATGAAAAGTTTCCAACTCCACTTGATAAGATGGCAAAGATGATAGAAGAAACTTTAAGCTATCCTGAAAAAAGTAGTAAAAATGAAAAAGGATTAGAATCTGAAAAAGGATTTTTACCTGGTATATGGATGGCACCTCTTGCCCTACTTAATGGTTCAGATATATATAAAGACCATTATGAGTGGGTATTAAAAGATAAAAAAGGAAAACCGATTTCATGTGGGAATATTCCTTTATGGGGCGGTGATTTTTACACCTATGATCTTTCAATAAAAGAAGCAAGAGAGTATATAATCAATGAAGTCAAGAAATTGGTTACTGGATTTGGTTTTAAGTTTTTAAAACTCGATTTTCTCTATGCGGGGCTTGTAAATGGAGATCATAAAGATAAATCACATGGGACAGCTTATTACTATAATTTATTTCAAAATGAACTTATTTCAGCATTAGGTGATAGTGTAATACTTCTTGGTTGTGGAGCACCTTTGCAGCTTTCTTACCCTTATTACCCTATAATGCGAATTGGTGCAGACACCAGGGAAGAATGGGAACTTTTAATAGGTAAAATAGCGGGATATGAAGGAAGACCATCGGCTTTTGTTAGTCTTACAGACACTTTAAATAGATGGATACTGGATAAAACTGCATATTTTTCGGATCCTGATGTTGGATTTTTTAGAAAAAATAAAATAAAGCTAACAAATAAGGAAAAACTGCTTGTTAATCTTATTGATTTTCTCTTTGCAAGCCAATTTATGATTTCTGATGATTGTGATGATATAGATGAAAATGTTCTTCAGCAGGTAAAGGTGTGGATTTCATTTTTTAAAGATAAAAAGTTTTTCGTAAGAAGATTTATAGAAAAAGATATCTATCTTGCAGGTTCTTTTGATGGGAAATATTATATTTTGATTAATCTTAAAGACAAAGATTTTAAAATTTCCGAAAAGATGCTAAAATTAATTCCTATTATAAAGACAGATGAGAAATCTGATATTATTAGAAATATTGATATTAATAAAAATGTTAGAAAATTCTTTGATAGATTTAGTCAATTGATAATCGAAGATAATGAGATAGTCAAAAAGAAAATAGAAAATCCTTTTTGTTTAGAAAAACATGGTTTTATAGTTTTAGTAAAAGAATGAAAAATAATACTTGAATAATAAAGATTATAATAAAGATCAAATTTATCCAGGATAAAAAAATATAATGCATAATGATAAAAAAATAATATTTTCAATAAATGGATCTATTTCTCATTGTGGTGTCGATGAATATACCTTGCATCTGGACAAAACACTTAGTGATAGTTTTGATTTAATTCATATAGTAAAACCAAATTCAGATATATGTAAAAATTTAATCGAAAAAAATATTAAATGGCTGGATCTTGGTCTATCTTATAAAGATAGTTTTACAAAGATAAAAGGATATTGTAAAAGATTAAAACCTGATATAATTTTTATTCATACTGCAAAAGAATATTTTTTAATTTTAGCAATTAAAATGGAGCTGCCTCATTGTAAAGTTATATTTGTTAGACATAATAGTTTTAAGTTATCTTCTTTTCCAAATTACTTTTTTCTGAAATTGGCAGATGCTATTGTAGCTCCATCAAACTATTGCGCAGATGTTGTTAAAAATCAATTTCCAAAATTGAAAAGCAAGATTTTTGTAATATATAATGCGATAGAAAGTAAAAATTCAAAAAAAAACGCAGTTGAAGATAATGAAAAGATTGAAGATAATGAAACGAATGAAAAGGTTGAAAATAGAATAACTATTGGATTTATAGGAAGGTTAACATATCAAAAAGGGATAGAACTTTTAATTGATGCATTTAAAATTCTTTGTAAAAGCGAAGAAAAAATAGATTGGCGGTTAGTAATTGCAGGTAAATTTGATAGCAATTCTTATCAAAATAAGATTGGACAAAAGATAAAAGAAAGTGGTTTATCTGAAAAAATAAGATTTCTTGGTTTTATAAAGGAAAAAGAAAAATTTTATGATAATATCGATATTTGTGTGATCCCTTCTCTTAAAACAGTAAAAGAAACATTTGGTCTGGTTGCAATCGAGGCGATGTATTATTCGAAGCCCGTTGTTTCAATTTCAAGTGGTGCATTAACTGAGATTTTGAGTTTTGGTCCATCGGGTTGTATATGTTTTCAAGAGAATCCCGAATGCTTAGCTGAAACATTAAAATTATTATGTGAAAATGAATTAAAAAAAAGATATATCCAGAATTCAAAAATTCTTTTAGAATATTTTTTCAGCTATTCAAGGTTCAAATTTGAATATTTAAATCTGATAAATAACTTATTAAATAATGGATTTAATGACTATTAACCTTCAATATAGGTTTAAATATTCTTCATATAGATCTGGAAAAATTTCGATCGCTCTTGGAAGAAGACCATTTACCCATGCAAAAAAAAGTCCATAGTTAATAAGTGGCAAATCTTTTGACTCAATCATTTGCATTGTATCAATATATTGATTTCTACTTACCATACAACCACCACACATTATAACGGCATCAAATCCATTTAATTGAGAAATATCATATAACTCTTTTTGCCAGCTAAAAGTAATTGTTGGATCTATAAAATTATTTACAAGTTTAGGAATTTTTACAGTACCTATATCATCAGGTTGTTTATGGTGGTTGCATGTTTCAAGAATCAATACTTTTGAATATGGTTTTAATTTTGAAAATCTTTTAATAGATCTTATAAATGGAAGTAAATCCCCCTTTTTTCTTGCCATCAATATTGAAAAAGAGGTAAGTTTTTGTTGCTTTGGTAAATCCTTTGAAACCTTATCAAAAGCCTGACTATCTGTTATGACAAGATCGGGTTTTTTACTCAAACTATCATAAAAATATTTAAGCTGGGTCTCTTTGACAACTAATGCTGCACAATTGTTATCTAAAAGTTCTCGTATAGTTTCAACCTGAGGAAGTATTAATCTTCCTTTTGGAGCAGCCATATCAATTGGAGTTACTAAAAGAACTAGATCATTTTGCTGTACAACTCCATCTAAAAGTTTTGGTTCAAAGTTGATAAGGTTTTTCATCTCTATTATCTTTTTTCTAAGTTCAACATGTCCAATCCCTTTTATATTATCAACTCCAATCCAGATTTCTTTCGTTAAAAAGATTTTAGATGGATGAATCCAGTTTTCATAAAATGTAAATACTACAAAGATTGGTTTTTTAGATTTAGCATCATTAAAAAAATGAATTTCTTTTTCTGTAATTTCTTCATTTGCAGGTGTTACAAATACACATAGATCTGCAATTTTAAGTTTTTCAATGGTTTTCCCAATTCTTAAATTTCCAAGTTCGCCTTCATCATCAATCCCTGCTGTATCTATAAAAGTTGCCGGTCCTAAATCTGCAAGTTCCATAGCATAATTAACAGGATCAGTTGTTGTCCCGGCAACATTTGAAGTTATTGCGACCTGTTTTTGAGCTATTTGATTTATCAAGGAAGATTTTCCAGCATTTCTTTTGCCAAATATTACTATTTTTAATCTTTCGGATGATGGTGTTTTTATCATATTTTCCCCTTTTTATTTTTTAATTTTTATTTAATTTGAATTTTACTATTTTTGTTCTTATTTAATCTTTATTTTATTTAACTTGTAATTTATTTAACCTGTTTTCCCAGGATTTACTATTGCCTTTTTCAAAAGAAAGAATTTTTCCAATGGAATTTACCCTTTTTTCAAGACAGGATAAGCATTTTATCCCATCTTCGTCAAGGCAGATCTTATTTGGATATAAAAGATAGTCTTTTTTATTTTCAGTAGGTGTTATATTTGGCATTAAGACATTGGCTCCCGCCATTAGCATCTTTTCCCTTCCTAAAGGATCAAGTGTTCCAGCTGCTGTTGTCGCTGGAATGTTAGCAAAAGGTAAGAAAATTCTTAACATGGCGGTTAATCTTATAGTTTCATCTATATCAAGAGGCTTTTCATCTTTTAATGGTGTATTTTTATTAGGCAAAAATGGACCAATTCCTACCATATCAAAATCAAATTCTTTGCAAAAAAGTATGTTTTCAATCCTTGTTTCTATGGTTTCACCAGGTAATCCAACCATAAAACCTGAACCTACTTCATAACCTGTACTTTTTAAGTCTTCAAGGGCTTTAATTCTTTTTGAAAATGATTTGGATGGGCATAATTTTTCAAATAGTTTTTCATTTGAAGTTTCGAATCTAAGTAAATATCTATTTGCCCCATCTTTTTTCCATTGTTTATATACTTCTTTTGGATATACTCCGCATGATAATGTTATGGCAATTTCTTCATCATATTTTTTACGAATATTATGAAGAAGACTACTAATTTTATCTGGAATGGTTGATTCATTTTCTCCACTTTGTAAAACAAATGTTTTAAGTCCTTTTTGGATGCCGATTGATATTATATTTTCGATCTGCTCATTTGATAAAATATATCGATTTATATTTTTATTACTTTTCCTTATTCCACAATAAAGACAATCACAACTGCAGATATTTGAAAATTCAATAAGTCCTCGAAGATAAACCTTGTTTTGGTAAGTTTTTCGACAAATATCATCAGCTAATTTTATAAGTTCTTCTGTATTTTTACTTAAATACCAGTTAATTAAATAATCTTTATTAAGATTTAAGATCTTTTCCATTAATTCTAATCCTATAAATGTTTAAAAATATACATCCTTTTCACCTTTTATCTCTTTTTCAATCCCTTCTTTTACCTTCCTTTTTAACTTTTCATCATCAATTTCATTTACCATTTTATCGATAAGTTTAAAACCTTTTGCTTTTGTCGATTCGCTTGCAAACGATAATAAGTATTCAACAAATGTAAAAATCCCATTTGGCATACAGAATTTTTGTATAAGACCTGGTTTTGCAAGATCCATAAAATCTTTTCCAACTCTTCCTTTTCTATAGCAACCTGTGCAAAATGAAGGGATAAATTCATCATCTATTAAATCTGAAATAACCTGTTCAAGGCTTCTATGATCTCCAAGTTGAAACTGCTCTGTGCTATCTTCTGATGTATGTGAATATGCTCCCGGATTTGTTCTTGAACCTGCGGATATCTGGCTTACGCCATAGTGAAAAAGCTCTTTTCTCAGCTCTTCATTTTCTCGTGTGGAAAGGATAATACCAGTATATGGTAATGCAAGGCGGATTATTGCAACTAATTTTTTAAAATCTTTATCTGATACTGGATATGGTACATTTGTTGAAAGAGGTGCTCCTTTGGCAGGCTCTATTCTTGGGACACTGACAGTATGAGGTCCAGTGCCAAATTTGCTTTCTAAGTGATTTGCATGTTCTATAATCGATAGAACCTCAAATCTATAATCGGCAAGACCAAATAATACTCCAATGCCAACATCATTAATGCCTGCTTCCATTGCTCTATCCATTACATAGAGTCTATTTAGAAAATCTGATTTTGGTCCCTGCGGATGATATTTTTTGTAAAGAACCTCATCATATGTTTCTTGAAAGCAAGCATAGGTGCCAATCTTTTCTTCATGCAATTTTTTGAAACCTTCAACATCAAGTGGAGCTATTTCTACATTTATTCTTCTAATATTATTTCCATTTAAATTAACAGAGTATACCTTACGAATAGCCTGTAAAAAATAATCTAAGGGAGTATCGTTAGACTCGCCACAAAGCATTAGTATTCTTTTATGTCCCTGCACCAGAAGTGAAATTGTTTCCTGCTCTATTTGATCAAGGCTTAATATTGCCCTTTTTATTTCTTTATTATCTTTTCTAAAAGCACAATAAAGACAATTGTTTGAACAGGTATTACCTATGTAAAGTGGAGCAAATATTACAAGTCTTTTTCCATAGATAAGATTTTTTACCTTCGATGCAGCATTTAAAATAAGTCCAATAAGTTCTTCATCTTCAGTATTAAGAAGAATTGCGACTTCTTCAAGATTCAATCCTTTTAGTAATAAGGATTTTTGAATTATCTTTTCGATATTTTCTTTACTGACATTTTTTTCAGCTTGAAATATCAGATCATATAACTTGTTTCTATTGATAAAACTGGTCAGACTCTTCGGTATGGTTGTCATCTATATCCTCCTTCTTTTTTGAGAGGATTGATTTTACGCGAACACCTTTGAGTCTTCCAAGTTTTCCAGTAAATGAACCAAATTCATCTGTAGTGGCTTCCATAATGATACTAATTATTCTAAGATTATGATCCTTAAGGTTCATTCCCTGTCTTCCAAGTATAAAATCTTGAAATTGATGGATAATTTGTGAAACAGTTTCAACCTGAGAAAAATCTTCGATAATAATTCCGATAATTCCGATTCTCTTTTCCATCAGATAATCCTCTGGAATCGTAACATTGGTATAGTCCTCAAGGGTGGGTAAAAACCATACTCCTCTCAGAACAAGAGAATAATAAAAATTAAAATAATATTGTCAAGGAAATTAAATAGATATATATGTAAAAAATTGTTAAAAAAATATAAAAAAAATAATAATATTAAACTATTTTATAAATATTAGACTTTGAATTTGTTTAAATTAATAAAAATTAATAAATAATAAATAGAATTAATCAAGATTAAATTAGAAAATAAAAACTATTTAATATTTAACAGTTAAAATATAAAAAATTAAAAAATAAAATAAAAAACTTGACATAAACTATTAAAATATATAATTAATTTGAAAAAAGATAAATCTTTTTTCAATAAAAAATGGGGGGTTTTATGAACTCGATAGTTCTTGCTGTAATAGCTTTTGTCGGGTATATTATAGCTTACAATACCTATGGCAAATGGCTTGGCAGAAAGCTTTTTGGGTTAAAAGATGATAACCCTGTACCAGCAAAAAAATTTTAGGATAATATTGATTATGTTCCAACCAAGAAGCATATCTTGCTTGGTCACCATTTTACAACAATAGCAGGTACTGGTCCTATAGTTGGACCAGCGATAGGTGTCATATGGGGATGGTTACCTGCATTTCTGTGGATACTTTTAGGTCCTATTATCATTGGTGGAGTTCAGGATTTTACATCTCTTATCATATCATCAAGACATGGTGGGAAAACCATAGGCGAAATGACAAGAGGACTAGTTTCAAATAGGGTAGGAACAATATTTTTAATTTTGATTCAATTTTTACTCTGGCTGGTTGTTGCTGTCTTTGCTATGATTATGGGCCTTCTTTTTACAATGTATCCTCAAAGTGTAATTTCTATTTGGATGGAAATACCTATAGCCATCTGGATTGGTTATATGGTTTACAAGAAGAATAAACCTGATACTCTTTATTCAATAATCGGTCTTATATTACTTTATGCTTTCGCTATTTTAGGTATATTCGTTCCTGTTTCAATCCCTGCTATTGGTACAATTTCTCCTATAGTTATATGGATTGTCATTATTTTAATTTATGGATTTTTGGCTTCAACACTACCAGTACAAACATTACTACAGCCGAGAGATTACATAAATTCTCATGAGTTAATAGTTCTTATGGCTGTTTTATTTATAGGTACAATAATTGGTCATCCGAAAGTTGTCGCTCCAGCAATACATCATGCTGAAGGTGCTCCAAGTCTATGGCCTATTCTTTTTGTTACGATTGCTTGCGGAGCAATAAGTGGTTTTCATAGTCTCGCATCTTCTGGAACAACTGTTAAACAACTTGAAAAAGAGTCAGATGCCCATTATATCGGATATGGTGGAATGTTACTCGAAGGATCTCTTTCAATACTTGTAATAGTAGCAGTTACTGCAGGACTTGGTATGTATGGAGCTGGTAAGGATGGATGGCTTAAATATTATGCAGCTTACTCAACAACAGCAGGTGCGGGGATTGGTGCTCAATTAAAGGCTATAGTCGAAGGTGCTGCAAATCTTATGAAGGCAATAGGAATACCAATAGAACTAGGAAGAACCTTGATGGCAATATTTGTCGTATCTTTTGCAGGAACTACTCTTGATTCTGCAGTGAGAATGCAAAGATTTGGTCTTGAGGAATTGACAAAGGCAAAGGATGGTAAATCTGTCGGGCCTTTTAAAAATAGATATTTTTCAACAGCTATTATAGTTCTTCTTGCATTTGCTCTTTGTATGGTGTCACCAGATGGTAAAGGTGCTATGAAACTCTGGCCTGTATTTGGAGCATTAAATCAATTGTTGGCTGGACTTGCTCTTCTTGTTGCAACTGTTTATCTGGCGAAAAAGAAGAAGACAATTCTTCCTACCCTTATACCTATGTTGTTTATGCTTACCATAACTATTTGGGCAAGTATATTAAATATGATTAAATACTTGAAATCCAAAAACTATCTATTGTCAGGCATTACCACTATAACCTTGATAATTGCTATTTGGATGATCATTGAAGCTACAATCTCCATTATAGCTTCTATTAAGAAAAAAGAAGTATATCAGGAAGTATTTGAAAAAGCAGGTGGTGGAGAATATACTCATATTGATTAGCTAGATTATTAGATATATGATTTGCTATTTGATTCGCTATAGGATAAATATATAATTATATGTTATATTTATCTATATTTACAATTATTATTTCATATCGATGACAATTTTGTAAAAAAGTATTATTTATATTTTTATTTAAACTAAAATTTATCTTTATTAAGGGTTGTCTTAATTTTAAGGCAGCCCTTTTTTATACTTAATTGAATTTATATTTTTACTTCAATTTTTTTATACTTCTTTTTTTCCTTTTTTCTTTTTTTTTACCCTTTACAAGTAAAAACTAAATTTAAAGTAACTGTTGGGTTCCCTTTAGAAGTAATAATCAAAACTTGAATAATTAATCAAAACTTTAGGAAACTTTTTCTCCTTTTTTTAAGATTTTAAATATATTTTCTATTTAATCTAAAAATTTTCTTGACATAAATAAAAATAAGTTTATAAATCATTTAACAATGAAAAATAACAAAATATCTCTTATCTCTTATCTCTTATCTCTTATCGCTATAATTGTCCTGTTTTAGGTTCTTTATATAAAATAATATCAATTAATAAAATTATATATTATAATAATTATGGATGAATACCCCCGCTTATGGGGGGAATAAAATTTTTATTTAAAAATATAAAATTATTTTTAATATTAATTTAAAAAAGGAGATAATAATGATTTTAATAAGAAAAGGATATACACATAATGATATATTAAAATTCATGAAAAATATATGCATGCCCTCCTACTGCGATGGTGATGGCCGTTGTGGTGCTCCAGGTACATAAATAATAATAAAAATTAAAAGCCATAGCGTTTTTTTTAAACGCTATGGCTACAAATATAACCAAAGGATTTAAAAATGAAATTAAGTCAATACAATTACATAACTAAAGTTAATGATAATTATATAATTTTTAATATGATTTCTAGAGCATTAATTGAGATAGATGATAGAATTTATAATTTTATAATTTCAAAAGACTTATCAAAATTTTCAAAAGATGAATTGGAATTTTTATATCAGAATAATATAATAATAGATGATGAGTTACAGGAAATAAATTTATTGAAATTATTTTATAGAACTGGATGTTATAGTAATAATTTAGGATTAACTATAATTCCAACACTTGATTGTAATTTTAATTGTACCTATTGTTACGAATATCACAAAAAAATTAATTTGGATGACAGAACAACTCAATCTATAAAGGAATTTATAAAGAATAATATTTGTAATTATAATAAATTTGAAATAAATTGGTTTGGAGGTGAACCATTATTAGAAATTGATAAAATAATATACATAATGGATTATATTAATAACCTAATTATTAAAAATAATGTAAATATAAAAAACAAGTTTAGTATGGTAACGAATGGATATTTATTAAATGCGAAAACTTCTGAAATAATTAGTAGTTTGGGAATAAAATCAATTCAAATTACACTTGATGGCCCTCCTGAAATTCATGATAAAAGAAGAGTTTTAAATAATGGTAAAGCAACTTTTAATCAAATATTAAAAAATATCGTTGATAATACAAATTTTTTTGATCAAATTGTGATTAGAATAAACATTGATAAACAAAATGAATTGTTTATAACAAATCTTTTAGAAATATTAAAAAAAGCTTTTAATAACAATCCCCCTAAAAATATTATTTTATTTCCTTTTTTTGTTTCTGCTGTAGGAGCTTCTTGTAATTATGGTTTATGTTTTTCAGAAAATAAAAAAAGTGAATTATATAATCAAATAATCAAAGAATTCTACGAAAGTGGATTAAATTTTGAAACTCAAAATGTTTTATCTTTACCTGATTTCATTTATTGTAGCTATTACCTGACTAATAATTTTATAATTGATCCATCAGGAAATATTTTAAAATGCATAAGAGATCTATACGATATTAATAATAATAAAATTGGGTTTATTGATATAGATGGAACAATGAAATTAAATTATTCTAAATTTATAAATAAATTCATTTTAGAACCTTTTGATGATATAGAATGCATTAATTGTATTTATTTGCCCTTATGTATGGGTGGTTGTAAAGCTTCTTTTCCTTTAAAAAATTGCACTTTTATGAAAGAAGCAATTAAAGAAAAAATTATTTCAGATTATAAAAAATTAAAAATAATTTAAAATCTTTATTTAATAAATATAAATTTATAAAGAGATAATTATGGAAAGACTTAAAGTTCGAGATCTAAAAAAATCTTTTAAGCAAAAGAAGAAAATTGTAGATGCAATAAAAGGTATTTCATTTGATGTTAAAGAAGGGGAAATAGTCGGCTTCCTTGGTCCAAATGGCGCTGGTAAGACTACCACAATTAAATGCATTTGCGATCTTGTTAGACCTGATGAAGGATTTATTATTATCAATGGCTTTGATTCAAAAGATAATCAAGCAAAATATTTCATTGGAGCTGTTTTAGAAGGATCAAGAAATGTTTACTGGAGATTAAATCCTCTCGATAATATAATTCTTTTTGCAGCTAGAAAAGGAATAAAACTTAATTTAGCAAAAAAGCGAGGAATAGATTTATTAGGTTTTTTCGATTTATATGAATTTAAAAATATGCAAGTTGGGTCTTTTTCAAAAGGGATGCAACAAAAGTTAGCTATAGCCTGTGCCTTGATAGGTAATCCAAAACTACTTCTATTGGATGAACCGACTCTTGGGCTTGATGTTGAAACAGTTGAAAAGATGAAAGAAAAAATAAAAATGATAGCCAAACTCGAAAATATATCTATTTTACTTACCAGTCATCAACTTGATGTAGTAGAAGAAGTCTCTGATAGAGTCATAATTATTAATAAAGGTGAAATTGTTGAAGAAGGAAATATAGAAGATATAAAATTAAAGAACAATTATGATTATTATGATTATTATGAATGCATTATCTATTTTAGTGATAATATTCAGCCAAATGAATTAAATGAAATAAATGATATTAAATTTAAGATAAATTCAAATTATCTTGAGCTATGCTGCAATGATCCAGAAAAGCTTATAGAAGTCATTACGAGATTAAAAATAAAATATAAATTTAAAATTCTGAATTTACAAAAAAAGGAAACAAATCTAAAAGATATTTTTATAAAAACAATAAAAAGTTAATCTAATATGAAAACTAGTTATAAAAACAATGATAAAATAAATATTAAAATTAATACAAAAATTAATAATTATTTATATGAATCCTCAATAGGTTTAAAATTAAACCTCGGATATTCAATTAATTATTTTTCCTCCTTTTTTGTTTTTTTAATAATGTTTGTAGGAATAATCCTAAATATAAATGCCTTGGCTAATCAATATAAAATTTTTGGTAAAAACACATTGAACCTGGTTTTAGGTTTCATTAGTTGGTATATCTTTAGAGGTATTATTTCTGGAATAAAAAATCAAATAAGAAATGAGCAACTTAATGGAGTATTAGAGCAAAAATTTTTATCTGTTTACTCTCCATTAACATTAACTATTATTAATCAATTATTTTCTATAATTATTTTCATTTTAAATGGTTTTATAATTTTTATATTAATAAAAT
>DAOOKC010000046.1:0-13155 GCA_035385485.1 Exilispira sp. | reverse complement strand
ACCAAAAAACTCAGCTAATATAATTCAATAAAGAAGTGAATTGCTTTAATATATAAAAAACAAAAAAAAATAGGACAAAAAATAATTTAAAAAAAATAAAAAAAAATTAAAAAATTAAGAATATAACAAAAAGAATAATAGTAGAAATAAGATAAAAATAGTTAACTAAATTAAAATATATTAAAAATATTCAATATAAAAAATATTTAAGGTAGATTTTAAGATTGATTATTAAAATTTGAAAATATATACAATATGGAAATTATATAATATGAAAATAAAATAAATTGATAAAAAAGTTAATTCTGTTTTTAATTATAGTTGATTTCTTGCTTTTAATCTTGATAAAAATAGATCTTTTTCCTGTTCAAGGGCTAATTTTATTTTATCTTTTAAAGCCTTTTCTTCATAGATTCCAAAAGCCCTTTCAGACCAGATATTTAGTATTTCAAGTTCAGTCAGGTTGAAATTGCAAATAATATAATCATTATTAGTTTTAGGATCAATTTTAATTTTATCCAGGATTGATTGCTCTTCACCTATTGTAAAATCACCATCACCAAAATGTCCAACTGTTTCCTGTTCAAACCACTTTCTAATTAGTTTTGCTTCGAATTGAGTTATTTTTAATTCCATACTTACTTTTTCCAGAATTCATAAAAATTATAACTTTTTTATTTAAAATATCAATAGTGAATTATATTTGACAAATTACTTTTTTATGGATTTATAAAATATAAAACAATTATAAGGGGGAAAAATGGGTGAATCTTTGGCAAGAAAGATATTAAAAGCTCATCTTGTTGAAGGAGAACTTGTAAAAGGAAAAGAGATTGCCATAAAAATAGATCAGACTCTTACTCAAGATGCAACAGGCACTATGGCATACTTACAATTTGAATCAATTGGAATTGATAAAATAAGAACAGAATTATCTGTTTCATACATTGATCATAACACTTTACAAACTGATTTTATGAATGCAGATGATCATCAATATTTAATGTCGGTTGCTAAAAAATATGGGATCCATTTCTCAAGACCTGGTAATGGAATCTGCCATCAGGTGCACCTTGAAAGATTTGCAAAACCAGGAAAAACACTATTAGGTTCAGATTCTCATACTCCAACTGCTGGCGGTATGGGTATGATTGCTATTGGGGCTGGTGGTTTAGATGTTGCAGTAGCAATGGCAGGTGGAGCTTTTTATCTAGAAATGCCATCAATTGTAAAGGTAAAACTAACCGGGAAATTGCAACCTTTTGTAAGCGCAAAAGATATAATTTTAGAGCTTTTAAGAAGATTAACAGTAAAAGGTGGAGTAAATAAAATTTTTGAATATTGTGGTGATGGAGTTAAGACTCTAACTGTTCCAGAAAGAGCAACTATTACAAATATGGGTGCAGAACTTGGAGCTACATGCTCTATTTTCCCATCAGATGAGATTACCAAACAGTTCTTAAAAGCTCAAGGAAGAGAGCAAGATTTCGTTGAAATGAAAGCTGATGATGATGCTACTTATGATGAAGAGATAGAAATTGATTTATCTACTCTTGAACCAATGGTTGCAAAACCTCATATGCCAGATCAGGTTGTCAAGATTAGTGAAATTGAAGGTTTACCAATAGATCAGGTTGCTATAGGTTCTTGTACCAATTCCTCATTAAAAGATATTTTAGCGGTAGCTTCAATAGTTGATGGAAAAACTGTTGCTGAAAATGTTGAAGCAGCATTGGCACCTGGTTCAAAAAATGTAATTTTAGATGCAATAAAACTTGGTGCTCTTGAAAAGATTACAAATGCAGGTTTTAGACTCCTAGAATCAGCATGTGGCCCATGTATAGGTATGGGATTTGCTCCTAATTCAAAAGGAAGAACTCTAAGAACATTCAATAGAAATTTTAAAGGAAGATCGGGAACCGATGATGCCGAAGTTTATCTTGTATCACCAGAAGTAGCAGCTTACTCAGCTATAATGGGTAAAATTTCTGACCCAAGAAAAGCAAAAGATGTAAAATTCTATAGTCTTCCTGAAAAATATACAGTTACTGAAAACTTAATCATAAAACCTCTTTCTGATGAAGAAAGAAAAAAAGTTGAAATAATAAGAGGTCCAAATATCAAACCATGTCCTTCAAATACTGCATTGCCAGATTCTATTACTGCTAAAGTTTTACTTAAAACAGGTGATAATATAACAACCGATGATATCATGCCCGCTGGAGCTAAGATTTTGCCATTAAGATCAAATGTTCCTGAAATTTCAAAATATGTTTTCGAAAGAGTCGACCCTGATTTTTACAAAAGAGCAAAAGAAGAAGGAATTGGTTTTATTGTTGGCGGTGATAACTATGGACAGGGATCTTCAAGAGAACATGCTGCTTTGGCTCCTATGTATCTTGGAATTAAAGCAGTTATTGCTAAAAAATTTGCAAGAATACACAAAGCCAATTTGATAAATTTTGGTATAGTTCCACTTGTTTTCGATAATCCTTCAGATTATGATACCATTTCTCAAGGTGACATTCTTGAAATGAATAATATTAAAAATGAACTTGATACTGGTTATGTCACTGCTATAAATAAAACAAAAAATCTTACATATAAATTAAAAGTAGACACTTCTGGAAGATTTATAAATATCTTAAAAGCAGGTGGCTTATTAAATTATGTAAGATAGTTTATTGGGAAAATTAAATTGAATTAATGAAAAGGGGGATTTCTAACTATCCCCCTTTTTTTAATGTTTTCCCTTTTAATTAAACTTAAGTTATTATGGGGCGGGCGGTCGGGGCTGGTGATGGGTAAGAAGAAACAGATTTTGAAAATAATTTATCTTAATAGTTTAAAATAGTATTTTATTAAAGTATTTTTTTCAATCTTGACTCTAATTCTTCTATTTTTTTTAATGGAATAGAAGATATAGCTACTCTAATCGAATCTTTCTGTGGTACAAAAAAGATACCATTTTCTTTTAATTTATTCGTTAATTTTTGAATATCAAAGTTTTTATGAAAAAAAGATATAAAAAATCCTTCATCATATCTATAATAATCAAAATCATATTTTTCCAATATTTTTATGAATTTTTTTGCTCGATTATCCAATCTTTCTTTTACAAAGTTCCAGTTGTTTTTTATTTGTTCTAAGTATAGATTATCTTCAAATTTCTCGATTATCTTGTATCCCAAATTATTTATAGATCCAGTCGATGCTCTAGCTGAAAATGCCATTTTTTCATTAAAAATCTCTTTATCTTCTTTATCATAGGAATATAGACAGATAGCACCCGTTCTAAATCCATATAAAGAAAGGGTTTTAGAAGAAGAAAAATTAAAGAAAAATGGTAAATCTGAAAAAATATCAAAAATATCATTGATATTAAATTTTGAATAGTTTAAATAAACTAGATCAAAGAAAATTAAAGTTTTTTTCTCAATCTTTTCAAGTTTTAATATAGCATCTTTTATGTTTTTTAATTCACTTAAAGATGGAGTATAACCTGTAGGATTTTGACAGGGGATATTTAGCAAAATTATAATTTTTTCATTTTCATCTTTTTTAATAGTCTCAAAGAACAAGTTTTCATCAATAAAAAATTGGGGTGAAGGATTAATGTTAATTGATTTGATTTTATATCCAAGTTCTCCTAAAATGTTTTCATAAGGACCCCAATATGGGTTTAATGAAAAAATAGATGTGCTACTATCTATAAAGTTATGGGTAAAATGATGAATGGCGTTTAAACCACCCGAACATGGAAAACAAACACAATTTTTTCTATATTCTTCATTTAAAATCAAAAGGTTAAATACACCTTTTGTAAAACTATTTGTTGGATATAGAAAACCATACGAAGAAATATCCTGAATAGAAAAAGAATTATAAATTGATTTTATAAGCTCAAAAACATAAGGTTTTTCATCTTCATCATAAAACATACCAATAGTACCATTAATAATTTCTTTCTCTGGATTTTTATTTTTAAATTGACTTGCTTCAAATGATATTGAAGTTATCCTATCAAATGAAATTTTATCTTTTGCTGTGTCTGTTAAAAAATTTTTTATCATTTTTAATTCTCATTAAATTAGTATTTTAATAATTTTCTGTTGATATTACTTGGCCATAAGCATCATAGGTTATTACCTGAATTAATTTACCATTTGAATCATATTTATAAACAATTCTTTGTGAAAGTTTGTTTTCATTGAAAATTCGTTTTTCTATAAGTAAATTTTTATCATTAAAGATCAGAACTTCATAAATATTCTGTAGATCTTGCTTTATTTCTATTCTCATTATAACTTTATTATTGAATATATTTTCAATAATTGTTAAATTCTCTTTATAGGTAAATCTTGCTTCACCTATTTTTACTGGTTTTTCAAGATTAGGAGAAACTTTATTCAAAGTATAATAGGTGATAAGACCATCATTTACAACCATTTCATACATCAAATATGGCACAAGGACTGGTTGACTTGACATCAATTGGGTTTCAAGCTTTTTTAAAGTGAGATTTGCATGATTATCATCAAAAAAAGCTACTTCTCCTGCAAAATCTATATTATTATTGACAATATATTCAAATTTTAATACTCTACCTTTGAAATCATAAGTCACAACATAATAGAAATTATAGGATTTTAAATTTTCTTTTGGAATTTCATTATAAAACTGTAAAAGTGTATATTTATTCCATACTTCAAAATATTTGACTTTTAAGTTTTGCGCCTGAATAGTAAAAGAAAATGAAAAAGTAAAAATAAATAATAATAAGAAAAGAAAGGATATGAAGTAAGAGTTTTTTGCATTTTCACTTATTTTTATACTTCTTTTCTTCATTTTTAGACATGCCTGATTAAATAATAAAACATTTTTTCCTGTAATCAAAATATCGACTATTATTTAATAATTGCAAATATTTTTTTTTGTTGTAATTTGCTGAAAATAGTTTAATAGGATTATGTAAAGATGTTAGAAAACTTAAAAATAAAGATATCTGAAATAGAAAAATCTTCAAATCTATTATTAAGTAATGTAAATTCGAAAGAGATCCTTAATAAAATAAAAACACAATATCTTGGTAAAAAAGGAGAAATTTCAGAACTTTATAAAATATTAAAAGATTTATCTATAGAAGAAAAAAAAATTGCTGGACAATTAATTCAATCTTTAGAAAGTAAAATCAAAGAACAAATAGAAAAAATTGAGCAGGATTTTTACAAAAAAGAACAGGAAACTATATTACAAAATGAATGGCTTGATATAACAATACCTTCGGATTATTTTAAAACCAGACCTTTATTTAAAGGGCACTTGAGCCCAATTTCCTCTTTTATTCATAAAATTCAAGATATATTTCTATCTATGGGTTTTACAATAGCTGATGGTCCTCAACTTGAAAATGATTATTATAATTTTACAGCTTTAAATATACCAGAAAATCATCCTGCAAGAGATTTACAGGATACTTTTTGGATGACAAATGGAATGTTATTAAGAACACATACATCCCCAATCGAAATTAGAATGATGCAAAAATTACCCGTACCTTTAAAACTAATAGCTCCAGGAAGAGTATTTAGAAATGAAGCAACAGATGCTTCTCATGAAAATACTTTTTATCAAATCGAAGGGTTGATGATAGATAGGGATATTTCTGTTGCAAATCTTACATATTTTATGAAGATAATGTTGTCCGAGCTTTTTGAGACAGATGTTAAGGTTAGACTTCGACCTGGATATTTCCCTTTTGTTGAACCTGGATTTGAACTTGATTTTGAGTGTCTTATCTGCCATGGAAAGGGTTGCCCTGTATGCAAACATGTTGGTTGGGTAGAATTGGTTGGATGTGGTTTAAGTCACCCCGAAGTTTTGAAGGAAGGTGGTGTTGATCCTGAAAAATGGTCAGCCTTTGCATTTGGTCTTGGATTAAATAGACTTGTCATGATGAAATTGGCTATTGACGATATCAGATGGTTTGAATCAGGAGATTTAAGATTTTTTTATCAGTTTTAGTTGAATTGAAATTTTAATTTATAATTTTAATTAGTATCTTTATAAAGTTAAAATATTAAATAATTATCATTTACTAATTTTTAATATAAATTACTAATATAAATTATAATGATTAATTTTGTAAATATTTTCAATAAAAATTTAAGGAAATATTAAAAAAGATATTATAAAATTAATATAATAATAAAATATTAGAACAAAATTAAAAATATTAAAAAATAATTAAAATATTAAAATAAAATTAAAATAATATAAATTAGAAGATTCAAAATACTTTATTAATAAAAAGATAAGGGAAAATTTATGTATGTTTCATTAGACTGGTTATTGGAATATGTGGATATTAAAATCGATAATCCTTATGAATTTGCAAATAATTTTACCAAAAAAGTGGTAATGATTGAAGAAGTAATTTTAGAAAAAGAACTGTATAAATCAATAGTCACAGCAAAAATTACTGAAATAAAAAAACATCCAAATGCAGATAAACTATTGGTCGCTAAATGCGAAACAAACGATAAAAATTATACCATTGTTACTGGAGCTCAAAACATTTTTGTTGGAGCAATTGTTCCATTAGCATTAAAAGGCGCTATAATTCCAATTAATCAAAAAGAAATTGAGTATGTTGATTTTAAAGGTATAATCTCTGAAGGGATGCTTTGTTCCCCATATGAATTAAAAATTGATAATGATCATAGTGGAATAATGATACTTGATGAAAAAACAAAGGTAGGAATACCAATATCAGAAGCATTAAATTTAAATGATGTCATTTTTTTTATTGATAATTCCAGTATTTCTCATAGACCCGATCTCTGGGGGCATTATGGTATAGCTAGAGAAGTTGCAGCTATTTATGATAAACCATTAAAACCATATATACCACAAAAAATAGAAATAGAAGAAGATGAAACTCTTGAAATAGAAGTAGAGTCATTCGAAGATACTCCTATGTATGGAGTATTGCATGTTAAAAATATATCTAAAAAAGATTCTCCATTCTGGCTAAAAAGAAAATTATTTAAATTAAATCAAAGACCTATATCTTTATTGGTTGACCTGACAAATTATATAATGTTTGATCTTGGAGAACCATGCCATGCATTTGATCTTGCTAAAATTAAGAAACCTTCTATAAAAATAAGAAGAGCCAAAGATAATGAAAAAGTTATCACATTAGATGAAGTTGAAAGAACCTGTAATAATAATAATTTATTGATTTGTAATAACAAAGATGAACCTATAGCAATTGCGGGAGTAATGGGATTAAAAAATAGTGAAATTGATGATAACACAGATGAAATTCTTTTAGAAGTTGCTAATTTTGAGCCATCTTTAATTAGAAAAAGTTCACTTATTGCTGGAATAAGAACTGAAGCTTCCAATAGATTTGAAAAATCTCTTGATCCTTCTTTTATAGATCAGGCTATAAATAAATTTGTTTATACTTTGAAACTAATTGATTCCACTATTGAAATTAACGGTAAAAAAATTGTTTTTGAGAAACAACCAAAAAGAAATAAAATTATAATGCCAATAGATTTAATAAATAGAAGACTTGGAACAGTTGTAGATGAACAAATAATTTTAAAGATCTTAAAAAATCTTGAATTTGATGTCAACCTGGAAAACGGGATATTAAATATAACTGTTCCAACTTTTAGATCTACAAAAGATATAAAGATACCAGAAGATATTGTAGAAGAAGTGGGCAGGATTTATGGTTATGATAACATTTTGCCACAGGCTCCAAATGTAAAACTTGATATAGCCCCGCAAATCGATATGCCAGCTTATAAAAGGAAGGTAAAGGAATTTTTATCAAACAATTTAAATTTTACAGAAGTATTAAATTATCCATTTACTACAATTGAATTAAATAAATTATTTGGCTTTGAAGAACCGCTAGTCCAAATAAAAAATCCATTGGATTCAGAAAAGCCTTATTTAACAAAAACATTACTTCCAAATATCTTAAACAATGTCAAAACAAACTTAAGGTATTTTAAAGAATTTAAGATTTATGAAGTTGAACATGTATTTATTCAAGATAAAGATGGTGTTATTTCCGAGCCTGTTGAAATTGCAGGAGCTCTGGTTTATAGTGATTTTAATCTTTCTATAATAGATGCAAGGGATACAATATTGGAACTCTGCAAATTTTTTAACATAGAAGATCTTTCTATAGAAACAAATAATATCCCTGAATTTTTGCATCCTTATAAAAGTGGAGTCATATATTATGAAAACAACTTTATTGGATTATTTGGAGAAATTCATCCCGATATTGCCAAATTTTTTGATATAAAAAATAGAGTTTCTATCTTCAGTTGTTACCTTGATTCTTTTATAAAATTCAAGGGGAATATTAAAAAATTTTCTCCTATTTCAAAATTTCCCGATATAAATTTTGACCTGGCTTTTGTTGTTCCTATAAAAACATATGTTGGAGAAATTATAAAACTTATCAAAAATGTTGATAAAAACATAAGAAAAGTTGAATTATTTGACATTTTTCAGGGTGGAAACTTACCAGCTGATAAAAAGTCAATAGCATTTAATATTACAGTTAATTCCTTTGAAAGGACTTTAAACTCCGAAGATGAACAAAATATTATTAAAAAAATAGTTTCTACTATGGAAAAAGAAGGTTATGAACTTAGAAAATAATAAAAATAAAATAAAAATCAAAAAAAGAGGTAGTGATGGAAGAGAAAAAGATTGAAATTAGAGAAGTTAAAACCTTAAAAGAGTTAAAACAATTCATTAAATTTGAATTTGATCTTTATAAAAATAACAAATATTGGGTACCTCCACTTTTTTCAGATGAATTAAACACTTTAAGAAAAGATGTTAATCCCGCATTTGATATTTGTGAAGCAGTTTATTATACATCATGGAAAGATAATAAAATGGTTGGAAGAATTGCGGGTATAATTCAGCATAACTATATCAAAAAATGGGGTAACAAATATGCGAGATTCGGTTGGTTTGATTTTATAGATGATTTTGAAGTCTCAAAAGCGCTTTTTGATAAAGTTACCGAGTGGGCAAAATCAAAAGGTATGGTAGGTTTAAATGGACCACTTGGATTTACTGATTTAGACTATGAAGGACTCTTAATAGAGGGATTTGAAGAATTAAATACAATGGCAACTCTTTATAATTACCCTTATTATGTTGAACATTATGAAAAACTTGGTTTAAAAAAAGATGCTGACTGGGTTGAATTTGAAATAAAAGTACCAAAATCAATTCCAGAAAAAGCCGAAAAACTCTCTAAAATTGTAAAAGAGCGTTTTCATCTTCATGTAAAAGATATTAAAAATATTAATTTAATAGTCAAAAAATATGGAAGAGAAGTATTTGAAGTAATAGAAAAAGCATATAAGAATCTATATGGTGTTACAGAATTAACAGAAAGACAGATACAATATTATATAAAAACATACTTCTCTTTTTTATCTCCTAAATTTGTAAAACTTGTTTTTAATGAAGAAGATAAAATAGTAGGTATGGTGGTTGGAATACCATCATTGAATAGAGCTCTTCAAAAAGCAAAGGGAAGATTATTCCCTTTTGGTTTTATACATCTTCTTTTAGCTTTAAAAAAGCCTAAGTATCTGGATTTACTTTTAGGTGCTGTTTTACCAGAATATCAGGGAAAGGGCGTAGATGCATTAATGATGACAGAATTAACAAGGTCTGCTATGGAAGCAGGTATTATTTCAGCTGAATCTAATCCAGAGCTAGAAGTCAATGAAAAAGTACAGGGGCACTGGAAGTATTTTGAAGCAAGACAACATAAAAGAAGAAGGGCTTACTTGAAATTAATTTAATTTATAACGATATTTATATTTTTAATTAAATTAAATATTGAAAAATTAATTAAAGATTTTTATTTAATTAAATACTTAAAAAAGATAAAGAAAATTTTTATATAATTTATAAAGGGTATGATTTTTAAAAAGGTAATAATTTATTTAAGAAGGTAATAAGTAATAATTTATATAAGGAAATAATTATAATGGAACATAAAATTGATAAGAATTATTTTTTCGAAATTGATCCTAAAGATTACTTAAAAAAATGTATTCATGCTATTGATGGTAGATTATTACCAGTTTCAACTATTTATTGTGTTGGACAAAACTATGTAAAACATATTGAAGAACTAAAATCAATTAATATAGGAAAACCCTTGATTTTCGCAAAACCACCAACAGCAATTATTGAAGAAGGTGAAAATATAATCTATCCCGAATTTTCCGAACTTGTTCACCATGAAGTTGAAATTGCTATCTATATTTCAAAAGAATGTAAGAACATTAGTGAAGAAGAAGTTTCGAAGATAATTGGAGGATATGCAATTGCTCTTGATTTAACATGTAGAGACTTACAAACAGAAGCAAAAAAAAATGGGGGTCCGTGGCTTATTTCTAAAGGTTTTGACACAAGTAGTCCAATTACTCCTATTTATCCATTTAAAAACTTGGAAGATCTTCTTAAAAAACCGTTTTATTTGAAAAAAAACGGAAATATTGTACAAAAATCTGATTCTTCATTTATGATATTCAGTATTCCAAATCTTATTTCTTTTATTTCTAAACATTTTACATTAACTGTTGGCGATATTATTTTAACAGGGACATGTGAAGGAGTGGGTCCAATAAATAGAGGAGATATTCTTTCTTTTGGATCTGATGATATTAAAGAGGTGAGTTTTAAGGTAATTTAGTTAAAAATTCTAATTCCTTTTAATTTTAGCTTTAAAATAAATTTTTATAAAAAGATACCGGATAGGTAATAGAAATAGGTAGTTAAATGAAAAATAATTTAGTTTTGATTTTTGAACCTTCTTTATTTAATCTGTATAAAAAAGAAGGACTTCAAAACTATTTTCAATTTTTTAAGAAAAAAATAGATGATTTTCTAAAGATATCAAAACTAAATCTTTTCATTGCCATTCAAGAAAATAAAAGAGATTTTATCAAAGAATTCTTCCCAGATGAAAATATTATTGTTTATGATGGTCATTTCAAGTCTTTTTTAATCTCATATAATGAAATTTTACAAAATAATAGTTTAAAAAATGAAAATAATTTTACTCTACTTTTATCTTCTTCCTATCCCTTATTCTCTTTTTCTAAAAATATATTTTTAATAGAAGATGCTGAAAAATATCTTGTTGACTATTATTATGGTGAAAATTTTCCAGAAGGAATCGTTGGAGAAGTTTTTAAAAACTCTATTATAGATGAAATAATAAAACTTTCTAATGAAAAAGAAACATATCGTCAAAATATTATATTTGATATTCTTTTAAAAAACATAAGCTTATTTGATATTGATTTACTGGAAGGTTTCGATTATTATCTTCCATACAGAGTTTCCCTTTCTCTTTCTGATTTCACTTCTATTCCTTTGATTTATAATATATTAAAATCTAATATTGACCAATTTGAAACTGTTGAGAATAAAAAAACCGATAAAAATGTAAAATTAGAGTCTATATCTAATTTAAGTTTTTTTAAAGAAGAAATAAATGATAACCCAAAATATATTGAATGGGAAAAGATAGAAGGTAAATTAAAAATTTTAGAAAATCTTTATACATTTCCTAAAACATTTATAATCGAACTTTCAAGTAAATGTAATTTTTCATGTATTCATTGCCCATATCCTAAGGGTTTAAAAAGAGATTCTGAATTTTTAAACAAAGAAAAGTTGTTCTCATTTATAAATTCAAATAGTCTTTATTTTAATGATGCAAAATTTATAATTGGTGGTTTTGGTGAACCATTTATGCATAAAGATTTTTATCAAATTATAAATTTTCTTTGTAAAAATAACAAAGTATATATAGAAACCAACGGATCTTTTTTAAATACTGATTTTTTTGATAATTTCGAGAATCCCGATAATATATTTTTAATTATAAGTATTGATGCAATTAATGAAATAACTTATAAAAAACTTGGTAAAAAAATGATTTTACCAATTTTATTAAAAACTACTATGACTCTTTTAGAAAAATATCCTGACAATGTTTATGTTTCTTACTTAAGAACTATTCATAATGATGATGAAATTGAAACTTTCTACTCTAATTTTCAAAAATTTGAAAAAAATATCATATTTAGAAAATACAATTCTTATTCATTACAACTTGAAAATCTTGAGGTTGCAGACTTGACTCCTGTTGAAAGATTTCCTTGTTATCATCTTCGAAGAGAATTATTTATTCTTTCTGATGGAAAAATTTCATTATGCTATTCTGATTTTAATGGAGAATTATTAAATTTAACAATTGATGATAATTTTGAACAAATAATAAATTCCTATAGAAAATATTTTGAAATGCACTGCAATAAATCATATAATCCATTGTGCGAAAAATGTAATGAGTTTTATACCTATTTCTTCTAATGAATAATATAAAATTTACATTAATTTTACAGGCAAGGCTTAAGTCAACAAGATTAAAAGAAAAAGTCTTAAAAAAAATAGGTCAGGATGAAATAGTTAAGTTTATCCAGAAAAGATTAATAACATTATCAAATCTAATAGATAATTTTATACTAGCAGTTCCTGAAAATGAAATTAATATTTTCTCTAAATTGTTAATTTCAGGCTTTAAACTTGAAGGTGGAAGCGAGAAAAATGTTCTTGAAAGATTTGCTATTATTTATAATAAATTTGATGCAGATTATCTTATAAGAGCAACATGTGACAACCCATTTACTTCTTTAATTGTATTAAAAGATAATATTGAATATTTAAATTCTATCAATAAAACCCATGGTAAATTACCTGATTACTTTGTAAGAGAAAATTTACCTTTGGGTACCCAAACTGAATTTATCAAAAAAGAAGCTTTCTGGGAAAATTATCAAAATGCTTCTAAATCCTATCATTTTGAGCATGTTAGCCCTTATATATATGAAAATGAAAATAAATTTTATATTTTGAGAAAACCATTCAATTATTTTAATAAAATATCAAATCTTAGATTAACTGTCGATACTGAAAAAGACTATATTGTAGTTCAAAATATTATAAATAATTTTAATGACATAGATAAACCTTATTATCTTATTGATATCGATGATATAGAAAAAATATACT
>DAOOKC010000045.1:0-13664 GCA_035385485.1 Exilispira sp. | reverse complement strand
TGGAAGCCCAAGACTTCTTGATCCAGAATATATGGATGTTTATTACCCAACTCAAAGAGATGGTGGAGTGATTTATTTTTATGCATATATTGATACAGCTATAGATAATATAATTGGCGAAGTTGAAAGACTCAGAAAAGTAGTACTTGATGAATTTAATAAAGTCGCTACTGATCCAAATTATTTTACAGCTGAAGAACTTGAACTTGCAAAGACTAAGTTATCTGATACCAATCTTTTCTCAATGGAAACACCATCATCTTTTATCGATACTATTAGCTTCTGGTGGTCAACTGCAACAACTGATTATTTCTTTAGCTATGAAGAAAATTGCAAAAAAGTCACTATTCAAGATATTCAAAAATTAATTAACAAATATATCATTGGTAAACCTGCTATTCTTCAACTAAGACTTCATACCAATAGATTTTCTGATGATCTTCAGATGCAAAATAATATTAAAAAATACAACTATGAAGTCATCTCATCACAAAATGCATTCTGGTGGAATAAAAAATAATAATAAAAGGAGAAAACTGTGAAAAAAACATTTATATTAGCTCTATCTATAATTCTTGTATTCTCTCTCCTTTTTGCATGTCAAACAACAACTCAAACAACTTCCCAAATCACATCAACTTCTACTTCTACCACTACTCCCACAATTAATTATATTGATATCCCTTTACAATTGACTGCAAAAGAAGAAGTATTTAAAGGACAGATCGGAGATTTTGCCAAATCTCAGATTCCAACTTTTAAAGTATTTACACTTGATAATGGAATTCCAGTAATTGTCAAAATAAACCCCGCTAATAAAATTTATAATATTCAACTTGTTTTAAGAGGTGGTGCATCATTATCAACTGTTGAAAATGCTGGAATTGAAAAATTAATGCTTACAACTATGGCTAGAGGTTCTGCAAATTATAAATATCAACAAATTATAGATATTCTTGATAGAACTTCATCGGGTATATCAGCTGATGTAACATTTGATTATTCAACATATAGTTTGAATACCCTTGATAAATATTTTGATCAAACTTTGCCTATCTGGTTAGATACACTTGCCAACCCAACTTTTACTGAATCAGATTTTAATAAGGCTCTTTCAGAAATGAAAATGGCTGAAGAAGATTCTAAGTCCAATCCATACACCTTAGGTATATTAAAACTTAATCAAGAATTTTTTAAAGGCACTCCATATGCTGCAAATCCCGATGGTACTTCTTATTCACTCAAAAAAATGACTTTAGATAAAGTAAAAAAATACTATCAGGATTATTTTTCATCTAACAGAATGTTCATTGTCGCTGTCGGAAATTATAATGTTGATGACTTAAAAGAAAAACTAAATAAGGATTTAGGGTCAATAAAAAACAATAATGTTAAATTTCCAGAACCTTTTTCTTTCTATGGAAAGGTTAAAAATCAGCTATTAAAAGTTAATTTTACTCAATCTCAGGAAATTACATATTTAAGAGGTGATTTCGCAGCACCATCTATGTTTAGTGAAGATTATATACCTTTTGCTATTGCTATGGAAATGCTTTCTGATCTTTTATTCTCTATAGTTAGAGAAAAATATTCTGCATGCTATACACCAATGGCTTATACAAGAAGTTTCCTAGCTGCGTATGCATCAATTGTTATCTACAAATGCTCTAAAACTCAAGACATTAAAAAATTCATTGATGAAGCTGTTACTCCATTACTCAAAGGTATGTGCATGAATCAGGATCCTCTTGTCAAAGAAAAATTTGTGCCAATTGAAAATGTCCTAGATATATATAAGCAACTTTACATCAATAGAACATTTGAAAAACAACAGACAAATGCTGCTATAGCAAATCAGATAATGCTTTCAATCATGCATTACGGCGACTATAGATATTATTTACTAGATATTGATAGAGTTCAAAAAGTTACAGCTGATCAGATTAAAGCTGCTATACAAAAATATCTTGCTTCCCAGCCTATAATGTGGGAAATTTCTGGAGATCCAGCACAAATTGCTCTTATTAACCCAAATGACTTTACATATTTAGGAACAAAATAATTTACAATTATGTTTTTAAAAGTTAGATAATTAACAACATTACTTTAATATTCAATAATTTGTTAATTTGAGGCTATCCTGAAGAAAAAGGATAGCCTCTTTTTTTTGATTATTTTTTCTTTTAATATATTATAGTTTCTGTAAATATTTAATTAAAAGGTTTTAAAAATATTATGAAAGCTGCAATATTTGTTATTGGTTCCGAAATTATTGATGGAAAAACAATTGATACCAATTCGTTATATTTAAATCTTTTCCTCTTGAAATATGGAATAAAAGTTGAAAAGAAAATTATTTTAAATGATGACAAATTCGCAATTAAAAACTCTATTAACAAAGAATTAAATGATTTTGATTTCTTTTTCTTTATTGGCGGACTTGGACCTACTTTTGATGATATAACTATTGACTCTATTTCAGAAACTTTTGATTTAAATATTTTAATTGATGAAGATCAGGTAAAAAAAATAAAAGAATTTATTCATTTAAGAAAAATATCTGATCAAAAATTAATAGAATTAAACCTAAGACAGGCTCGATATATCGGTAATAAACTTGAAAATAGTAAAGGATGGGCTTTAGGTTCTTTTTTTCAAATCAAAAAAAATGAAAAAGAAAAATATTTTTTTCTTTTACCTGGACCTAAAGTTGAATTTGAAACAATGCTAAATGATAAGGTTAGTACAATTTTAAGTAAAATTTCTAATTATCATCATTATACAAAAAACATTTATGTTTACAATATCGCAGAAAGTTCTTTAAATAACCTTTTAAAATCATTACACTTAAAAACCTTATATGGCATATATGCAAAGGAACACTTAAAAATTGTCACATTTCAATCTGATAGTATTGAATTAATTAATGAAGATTTGGAAAAATTAAGAAACTATAAAAATTTACTTGGATATTGCATAAAAAAATTAGATGAGACTCCCAATAATTATTGCAATAATAATTTTGTATTTAATAGAAAAATTATAGAGAAAAAAAACTTTTTTACTGACAGAGATTTGATAATAACAGATGAAATAGATTTTAAAAATTTATTTTTCGAATTTCTTATGAAAAAAAACCTCAAATTTTCTGCAGCTGAATCATGTTCGGGAGGAATTTTATCAAGCAGTATTACTTCAATCCCTTCTTCTTCAGATTATTTTTTAGGTTCAGTTGTATGCTATTCAGCTTATTCAAAAGAAAAAGTATTAAAGACGAATAAAAAAATAATAGAAAAATATGGAACAGTTTCTCCTCAGATAACTAGAATTTTGGCAAAAAATAATAAAAAAATTTTTAATTCAGATTTTTCTATTTCGATTACCGGTTTTGCAGGACCAACAGGTGGGAATGATATTTATCCTATTGGAACTTGTTTTATTGGAATTACATATAATAATAATAATGAATTAGATCTTACTTATTATAAAAAAAATGATAACTTAAAAACTGTTATATATAGATGCAATTTTAAGGGTAATAGAAGCACTGTACAAAATTTATCTGTTATTTTCAGTATGTTTCTTGCAATTTATAATTTATATGATTAAAAATCATTAAGGGGGAAAAATGGGTATATATAAATCATATGATATTAGAGGTATTTACAATAAAGAATGGAATAAAGATATCGCTTATAAAATTGGAAATTTTATCCCTCAAATTTTTAATATTGATAAAATTTTAATAGGAAGAGATGCTAGACTTTCATCAAATGAAATATTTGATTCCCTTTGTGAAGGTTTAACAGATGCCTCAGTCGATGTTTATGATGCCAATTTGACCACAACCCCTATGATATATTTTGGAACTTCATTTTTTGAATTCCCTTTTTCTATAATGATAACTGCTAGCCATAATCCAAAAGAATACAATGGACTTAAAATATCGGGTAAAAATTCTGTACCTATTGGCTATGAAACTGGTATCGATAAGATTGAAAATGCTATAGTAAATAATAAATTAAGTATATTAAAAAATAGTAAAAAAGGTAAAGTCATTCAACATCAATTCTATGATCAATATATTCAATTTTTAAATAAATATAAAAATCAAAACTACTCAATTGATTATGTCATAGATTTTTCAAGTGGTATGGCTTCACTTTTCAAAGATAAATTATTCAATGATGCAAAGAAAACTATAAACTCAGAAATAGACGGCAATTTCCCAGCTCATGAACCAAATCCATTGGAAGAAGAAAATAGACATCAAATAGTTGATCTTGTTAAAAAACAAAATTCAGATATCGGTATAATCTTCGATGGAGATGCAGACAGGGTTATGTTTATAGATGAAAAAGGGAATTTTATCGCTCCTGATTTAATAATTGCACTATTGGGTTTATATTTTAAAGATAGAAAACCTTTTAATGTTCTTTATGACATTAGAACATCAAAATCTGTAGATATTTTTCTTACTGAACTTGGCGCTAAAACATATATGTGGAAAGTTGGGCATGCTTATGCGAAAAGGAAACTAAAAGAAATTGATGGTGTATTTGGTGGAGAACTAGCAGGACATTATTATTATAAAGATTTTTATTTTTGCGATTCAGGTATTTTGACTTCATTATTAGTTTTAAATATGGTAGACAAACTTAAAACAGATGGGATAACAATATCTCAATGGATAGATAAGATTTCAAAATATTATAATTCGGGTGAAATTAACTTTAAGATTAACAATAAAAAAGAAGCTATTGAGGATGTTATCAATAAAATTTCATCAAAATATGAGGTGAAACAGAGTTTTGATTTTGATGGATATAGACTTGAATTCGATAATTGGTGGTTTAATATTAGACCTTCAAATACAGAACCTCTTTTGAGACTTATTATAGAAGCTAATAATAAAGATTTATTGGAAGAAAAAAAATCTGAAATTATAAATATTATTAAAAATTTTAATTAATAAATCTTATTTTAGTTCCTTATAAAACATAAGATTTTTCGATAGTGCAAAAATAAAATTTAGTTTTAGTATTAATATAAATTTTTAATATATAGTAAATGAATCTCAAAAAATATTGAAAAATAAAAAATATAAAAATATAAAAAAGAATAAGAAAAATTAAAAACAGTTCAGAAATATAAGTAAAAAAGAAATTTAGAAAAAAGAAAAAAGAAAAATAATTAAGAAAATTAATTAAAAAAAAAGAAAAAAAAATAAGAAAGAATAAAGAAATCAAAAAAGAAGAAAAAAAAGAAATTTTAAGAAAAATAAAATAAAAATGAACAATAATAAAATATAAGGAAAGGAATTATTATGGATTTTGCAAACAATGAATTTATCAAAGCTAGAATTCAAAAGGTTGAAGAATTAAGAAAACTTGAAAAAATTGTTTATAAAAACAAGTTTGAAAAAGATGGAAATATTGAGGATATTTTAAAAAAGGAATTAAATCAACAGGTTTCAGCTGCTGGAAGAATTATAGCAATAAGAGAATTTGGGAAACTGATATTTTTTCATATTCAAGATTTTTCTGGTAAAATACAGGTTGCAATAGATTTTGCAACTGTAGGAGAAGAAAGGATTAATTATTTTAAAAAATATGTTGACATAGCTGATTTTATTGGAGTAAAAGGGAAATTGATCACGACTAAAACTGGTGAAAAGACAATACAGGCTGAAAGTTTTATTCTTTTATCAAAAGCGATAAGACCACTTCCAGAAAAATGGCATGGAATTGCTGATCAGGAAATAAAATATAGACAAAGATATCTTGATTTAGTAATGAACCCGTCTTCAATGAAAAGATTTTTAAATAGAAGTAAATTAATTTCAACTATAAGAAATTTCCTTGAATCACATCAATTTATTGAAGTTGAAACACCTATTTTACAGAATAAAAAATCTGGAGCGCTTGCAAGACCTTTTGTAACACATCATACTGCACTTGATATTGATTTATATTTAAGAATATCACCAGAAACATACCTGAAAAGATGCATAGCGGGTGGTTTTGATAGAGTCTATGAATTTGCAAAATCTTTTAGAAATGAAGGGATAGATCCTTCTCATTTGCAGGAATTTACATTATTAGAATTCTATGCTGCATACTGGGATTATAAACAATTAATGCAATTTACTCAAGAATTGATTCAACATGTTATTCTTACCATGAATGGTTCTATGAAGATAACTTATAATGGACAGGAAATAGATTTCTCAGGTCAATGGCCAATATATTCATTTAGAGATTTACTTATACAACATGCAAATATTGATATAAATGATTTCCCTACCGCTGAGTCATTAAGAGATGAAATAAAAAGAAAAGGTATTGTATTAGAAGATATGGACAAACTCGGAAGAGGAAATCTTATTGATCAACTATATAAAAAAGTAGCAAGACCAAAGATGATAAATCCTCAATTTTTAATAAACCACCCAATTGATCTTTCTCCTCTTGCAAGGAAAAATGATTATAACTCGTTGGAGACAGATAGATTTCAATTAGTTGTAAACACATGGGAAATTGTTAATGCATACTCCGAGCTTGTTGATCCGATTGATCAGAGACAGAGGTTTGAACAGCAGGCAAAAGCTCATGCAGCTGGAGATGAAGAGGCTCTTGAAATGGATGAAGATTTTTGTTTATGCGTAGATCATGGACTTCCTCCTATTGCTGGTTGGGGGATGGGTATTGATAGATTTATGGCTTTAATTTCAGATTGCGAAAATTTAAAAGATGTTGTTTTATTCCCTCTAATGCGTCCAATTGAACAAGAGGAAAAAGTTAATATTACTTTTCCTCAATTAAAAAAAGCTCCAATTGATAGAGCTAATGCCTTAGACCTATTAAAAAAATATGTTACCTCTGAATCATTATTAAAGCATAGTCTTGCTTCAGCTGCAGTTATGGAAGGTTTGGCTGAATATTTTAATCAAGATAAAGATAACTTTTATATAGCTGGTCTACTACATGATATTGACTTTGAAATGATAGACAATAGATTTGAACTTCATGGCGTTCAGTCTATGGATATATTAAAACCTTTGGGGTTTGATGAAAATATACTCCATGCTATTCAATCACATAATGAGGAATATACTAAAATTAAAAGAATAAATCATCTTGATTTTGCTTTAACAGCAGCTGAATCTGTTACTGGCTTGATTTCTGCAACTGCTTTAATTTTACCCAGCAAAAAACTTTCTGATGTTAAACCTGATTCTGTTATAAAAAGGATGAAGAAAAAGGATTTTGCGAAAAATGTAAATAGAGACTCCATAATGTTAATAGAAAAAACAGGCTTAAAACTGGATAAATTTATCGAGATTGCTATTAATTCAATGCAAAAAATTGCAGATGAACTTGGTTTATAGTAAATAAATTTTTAAGAAAATTTTATTAATGTTTGAAATTTGTTTAAAAGAAGATGATTTCTCTATTCAAGTATTTTTTAAAAATTATAGTGTAATCTTTACCAAAAAAGAAGCAGGCAATTTTTCTTTTCAACAACAAAATTTCCCGATTGAAATTACTTCTAAAGCAAGAATAGAATTTTCTAAAAAATATAATATTTTCCCAAAAAATGTTTTTAATCCAATACTTGAACATGATAAAAATTATTATGTTGCGAATAAAAGCTTAAATATAGAATACCATAATATTGATTCACAAATTGGTAATGGAGACGCAATTTTAGTCATTGAAAAAGATTTATATGGAATGATTACATTTGCAGATTGTATTCCATTAGCTCTTTTGTGCATAAACAAAAATGCCTGTGCATCTATTCATCTTGGTTCAAAAAGCATTATCAAAGATGTAACATCTTTTTTATTAAAAGAATGGCATGAAAGATATGATTTAAATCCCAGTAAATGGCTTGCAATAATTGGCCCTTCTATATTTTACAAAGACTATGAAGTACAATTAGATTTTATAGAATTTATAAAAAAGGCCAACATAGAACTTCTTAATTTTATCTATAATTTTAACGGGAAATACTATTTTGATAATAGATCTGCTTTACTCTTTCAACTAAAAAAATATGGTGTTGAAAATATTTTCACTTTAGATTTTAATACATACGAAGATATAAGGTTTTCTTCTTATAGAAAAGAAAAACCAAACCATATAACTCAAGCATTATTTGTAACTTTTAGTTAAGTTAAATTTATTTCACACCATTTATCAATCTTACCGCATAAAAAATCAATCTCCTCTTTACTCGTAATAAAAGAAGTAGAAAATCTAATTAATTCAACATTAAAATATGAAGCAATTATATTATAATTATAAAGGTACATAAATAAATCTTTTGTTTTAGGTCCAGCTGAAATTGATATTATAGAGCTTTTTATGCCTCTAAAATTTTCATTATTTCGTATAATTCTAAGTTCAGAATATTTTTCCTCCAAATCCTTAAGTTTTTCTAACAAACCATTTGAAGATGATTTAATATATCTATTAATTTTATCTAAACCTATTGAATTTACAAACTTAAAAGCTCCTTCAAAACTACAAAAAGGAAGCGGACTTTTATTTGATATCTCATATGTTTTTATGATATTTTCTAAATCATAATCAATAATATTCTTAATATTTTGCCATCCTAAAAAAAATGGGGTTGATTCGTAATCAATATATGAAATAGAATGACCAGGATAACCCATAAGCCATTTATGTAATACAGACACAAAAGCAACCCCTGGATAATTATTGACATTCAATATCCCCCAATATGGAAATTGAGAAAAATCCACTATAAGCTTTACATTTTTTGATTTACAAATAGAATAAATTAAATCCAAATCATGTATTTGCCCATTAAAAAAGTCAACAAGGCTTATAATAAAAATATCTGAGTTTATATTTTTATTACACCAGTTTTCATCAATCCCATTTTCAGGATATTCAATTAAATCCAATTTGCATAATCCAAACTTTTCTAAACTTATCGCAGGCAAAACAAGAGAAGGAAAATTCCTCTTATATGTTGAAATTGTTGGAATCTTGTTATTAATAACCTTAAAATCTCTAATTATTTGCAAAAGCAGAGTAGAAATAGCAGACGAAACAGGACCAGAAAAATACCAATTCTCCGATTTACCACCAAATACAGCTGCAACATGGCTTCTTACTTCATTTTGATATTTTTCTACTTTCTTAGAGACAACTGAACCATAACCAAATAAACTATTTAATTTATGGGTTTCTCTTATAACTGATTTTGGAACTTTTGAGTAATTTGCATAATTAAAATAATATTGATCTTTTTTAATCTTAAAATTTGATAATATAAATCTTAAATTTTTTCTTGTTTCCATTAACCCTCTTATAATATATATTGTATTTATGAAATTAGAATCATTAGATTAGTTATAAATCATTTGGTAAAAATATTGTACTTGTTTTTAAATTAAAACTTTCTTTTAACAAATTTGAAAGAGTGACTATTCCAAAAATTTCGCTATTGTAATGCCCAATAGTTATAATTGCCTTTCGATTTTCAATCGCTATTTCGGGTATATGTTGAGCAATAGAGCCTGTTATAAATAAATCAACTCCATAAGATATTGCTTCTTCAAAATATTTATATGCTTCACCTGATATTACTGCAATTTTTTCAGGTTTTTTATTTAAATAATCATATATTCTAATATTATCTTTTTTGACAATTCCATAATCAGATAGTTTTTTTTCTATTCTACTCTTTATTTCAAAAATATCCAGATTACCAGTGTTTTTCCCAATAAAACCATAATTAAATGTTTCAAGAAAATTTAGACCAATTATATTTGATATGACTTTATTATGGCCAATTTCAGCATTTGCATCCATTGGTAAATGAATGCCAATAAGAGAAATATCATTTACTAATAATTTTTTTATTCTTAATTTCAAATTTCCTTTGATATTTAAAAAAGATTTTCCAAAAAAACCATGATGAACAATTATTGCATCGGCTTTTTCTTTTATTGCGTAATCTATTACTTGATTTGAAATATTTACGCTTAATAAGATTTTTTCCACATCTTCTTTCCCTTCAACCTGAATACCATTATGACAATAATCATCGAATTTTTCAAATTGATAAATATTGGAAAGTTGTTTTTCTAATTCATTTAATTTCATATCAAACCTTTTTTTAACTATATAATATGCTTAGAAATTTACAATTTTAAAAAATTTCCTATTCATCTATTAAGTTATATATTAATTAATGATAAGAAAGCATTCAAGAATTATTTTTCTTCTTTTATTTTTCAGCATATTGACTTTTTATATCATTTTAATAAAATAAGAATGTGCACCCGTAATTCAATGGTAGAATGCCAGCTTCCCAAGCTGGATACGTGGGTTCGATTCCCATCGGGTGCTTTTTTCCTATAATATCAGAAATTTAATTATCTTATTTTAATTAAAAAATTTGTTATTTTATATGTAAATCTTTACCTAAATATTTATTCAAAAACAATTTTAATGATTCTATCTCCAAATCTGAAAGATAATAATTCTTTTTGTAATTTTCAATATCAATAAAAGTTATTTCATCAGGATCTTTATCAAAAATTTCTGAAAACTTAAAAATCACAAAAGTTATAATTTGTGCCATATAAGATGAATATCCAAGCCTCTTTAAGAATAGATTAAAATAGATTAACTTTTTTAATTTCATAATTATACTCCTAAAAAAAATTCTTTTAATAATAAATAGTAAAATTTTTTCACTTTATTACAAATTTTGGAGAAAAAGATGATAAATAAGAACAAATGGCGTTTGATAATTCATGATAAAAATGATCAATTCGCAAATATGGCAATAGATGAAGCTATCGCCAAAGCTGTTGGAGATGGTATTGTAAAACCTACTCTTAGATTTTATAGATGGGATCCGCCAACATTATCTATTGGCTATTTTCAGAAATTTAGAAAAGAAATTGATTTTGATTTTTGTAAAAAAAATGGGATTGGTGTTGTTAGACGAATAACCGGAGGTAGGGCTGTATTACATGATGATGAGATAACTTATTCTATATGTATTCCAGCTAATGATCCAATTTATGAAAAAAATCTTTTAGAATCCTATAAGTTAATTGCTGAAGCATTATTAGAGGGTTTAGTTTTATTAAATTTAAAACCTGAATTTAATTACAAAAAACTTCCAGACCAACATTCTTCTTCTGCCTGTTTCGATGCACCTTCACTATATGAAATAACAGTAAATGGCAAGAAAATTATCGGTTCTGCTCAAAAAAGATTTCAAAATGTATTTTTACAACATGGTTCTATACCATTTACTTTAGATCCCGACAAATTATTTAACTGTTTTTTATTTGACAACCAGGATTTAAAGGAAAGATTGAAAAAAAACTTTAAAAATATTGCTACAAGCATTAATGAAGAATTATCTGAACCTATAGATCATGAAAAAGCTATTGATGCTTTTATTCAGGCTTTTAAAAACAAATTTGATATTGATTTTATTCAAGATGAACTATCCATTCAAGAAAACCAACTTATTTCGGAAATATTATATAAAAAATATGCTTCATATGAATGGTTAGAAAAATTTTAATATGTTATAAAAATAGCAATTAAAAATAAAAATAACAAAATTAACTTATTTTAAGAAAGACTCCAATTGCTCTTTTGAATAATATTCTATTATTATCTTACCCTTCTCAAAATTACCTTGAAGATGAACTTTTGTATTAAATTTATATGTTAACTTTTCTTCAATCTCTTTGATAAAAGGCTCATTTTCATTTTCTTTTTTATTTTCATTATTCTTATTTTCAATTTTTTTATTTTTTGAATAGTCTCTTACTATTTTTTCAACCTCTCTAACAGAAAGTCCCTCTTTTTCTATTTTATCTGCAATCATTATAATATCTTCTTCATTTTCAATTTGAAGAAGAGGTAATGCATGTCCTCTAGATAATTTATTTTCAATTATTTTTGTTTTAACAATCGTAGGTAACTTTAATAACCTTGTCACATTGGTAACATATGTTCGACTTTTACCAAGCCTTTTTGCCAGTTCTTCATGAGTATAAGAATATTTCTCAATAATTTGAGCAATTGCAAATGCTTCATCAATAGGGTTCAAATCTTTTCTCTGTATATTTTCAATTAAAGCTATTTCTAATATTTCATCATCATTAAATTGCTTTACAATAGCTGGTATTTTACTTAGATTTGCTCTTTTTGCCGCTAAAAATCTTCTTTCACCAGCAACTATAAGAAAACTACCATTTTTAGGGACTACAAGAATTGGTTGCAAAATACCTTTTTCTTTTATAGATTCTGCTAATTCATTGATATCTTCGTCGTTAATAGTCTTTCGTGGTTGATCAGGATTCGGGACAATTTGATCTATAGAAATAAACTGTATTCCTTCAATTGATTTTATTTCTGTCTCATCATATACAGGTACTTCATTTGAAAAAAGAGCATCTAATCCTTTTCCTAATGCTTTTTTTGTCATCATATTCTCCAATTATACACCTACTGATATTTGTTGCAAAAACTCTTTAGCAAGGTTCATATAAGAAATAGAGCCAGATGATTTCGGTTCATATTCTATGACAGAAATACCATGAGAAGAAGATTCGGCTATAGATACATTTCTTGGTATTACTGTTTTATATAATTTTTGTTCAAAATACTTTTTTACTTCTTCATATACTTCTTTAGATAGATTTGTTCTATTATCATACATAGTTAAGACAACCCCATTTAAGACAAGTTTATTATTAATTACACTTTGAACCTTTTTTATTGTCTTTAGTAATTGGCTTAAACCTTCCAGTGCAAAAAATTCACATTGCACAGGTATCATTACTTCATCTGAAGCAGCCAGAGCATTTATTGTTAGAAGTCCAAGGGAAGGAGGGGTATCTATAAAAATATAGTCATAATTATCTTTTATGCTTTCAAGAGCTTTCGCAAGTTTATATTCTCTATTATGTTCATTAATCAATTCTATTGTTGCTCCCGATAGATGAATATTAGAAGGAACAAGATCTATATTATTTCTTTTAATGATAGCTGATTTAATATCTAATTTTGTCATCATTACTTCATAAATTGTTGGTTGTGAATCAGCAAGTTTAACACCAAGCCCAGATGTAGCATTCCCCTGGGGATCAAGATCTATTATCAAAACCTTCATATCTAACAAAGATAATGCATAACCAAGATTAATTATTGTAGTTGTTTTCCCAACCCCACCTTTCTGATTGCTTATTGTTATTATTTTCCCCATATTAACTCCACAATATTTCTTTCCCATTGAAATCCAATCACTTGATGTATTTCTAATGCATTAATATATTTCCATAAATTTTGTTTTTTTACAATAAAAATTTCTTTTTCTATTTCAGATAATCTTCCTTTTAATGCAAAAACTATTGTGCCTTCTTTTAAAATAGGTTTTGCAACTTTAATAAAATTCTGTAATGGAGAAAAAGCCCTGAAAATCACTATATCATATTTTTTTTTAATTTCTCTGACATTTGAACAAATCACTTTAGAATTTTGAAAATAAAAATGATTTATTACCTTTTTTAAAAATTCTGATTTTAAATGATTGGATTCTATCAAATCAATATTTAATCCTTGATTTACTATTAATATTGGTATGGA
>DAOOKC010000044.1:0-13846 GCA_035385485.1 Exilispira sp. | reverse complement strand
GAGATTTTTTTATTGGAAAATTTTTTAAATTTGGAAAAATTGGAAATAGAAGGCGAATAAAATTAATAAGTAAGTTCAATAATTAGCTTAATACTATTAAAATAAGATAAAAATTAAAATAGATTCAATTTTGGTCTATACTGATATCATCTACAATTGGCGAGATTAAATTGATAAGATCGCTTAATTTTAATATGGCAATCATTCCTCTGGCGCCCGAGTTTATGGCTATTTTATCATGCTTTAATAAGCTTTTATCGAGTAAGATCTGAATTTGTTTCTTAAAACCAAAAGGCGAAATTCCTCCTACCTTATATCCTGAAATTCTTTCTGCTTCTTCAATCGATGCAAGCACTATTTTTTTTTCTTTAAGAACCTGGGCAGCTTTTTTAAGAGATATTTCTTTATCTCCACCTATTAATGCAAGAAAAAAGTTTTTTTCTCCCTTTATTACAATGCTTTTTATCATTGCAGATAAAGGCCAATTCAAAGAAGAGGCGGCATAAACCGCCCCTTTTTCATTGAATTCATATTCTTTAATCTGATAATCTACTTTCTTTTCATCTAAAAATATCATTCCTCTAGTTTTCATAAATATTCTTATTTAACAATCAAAATATAGCTTATATTCAATCGGATCTATTGAAGATTTGAAATTATCAAGTTCCTTTCTTTTAGTTCTGATCCATGAATCTATGAAATTTTTTGTAAATACATTATTTTCAAGTAAGAATTGATAATCCTCTTCAAGTGCTTTTAGGCTTCCTTCTAAGGAAGATGGTACAGATTTTATTTTCTTTATCTCTTCGTCTGAAAGATCATGGATATTAACGTCAAAAGGTCCAAATCCATGTTCTCTTGGATCAATTTTATTTTTATACCATCTATTCCTGCCATTAAAATTGCCGGGAAAGCAAAGTATGGGTTACATGTTGCGTCTGGAGTTCTAAACTCAAATCTAGCGTCTTCTGAAGATGTGGCATATTTTGGGATTCTGATTGCAGCACTTCTATTACCAAGAGAAAAGAAAAGATTTGTAGGAGCTTCAAATCCAGGGATAAGTCTTTTATAGGAGTTGACACTTGGATTTGTAAATGCAGCTAATGCTTGACCATGAGATAAAATACCACCAATGAAATAAAGAGCTTCTTTAGAGAGAACCACATATTCATTTCCATAGAAAATATTTTTCCCATCTTTTTTTAATTGTATATGGCAATGAAGTCCAGAGCCTGCATCTGATGAAAGAGGTTTTGGCATGAAAGTAGCAAATAAGCCATGTCTTCTTGCAATGTTTTTTACTATATATTTAATCCAGACAGTATTTTCTGTAGCTTTGAATAAAGGTGTTAAAGGGACTTCAATTTCATGTTGAGATGGACCGCCAACTTCATGGTGATGATACTTAAATTTAATTCCCATTCTATCCATTACATCGATTATTTCCTGCCTTACTTCAAAATATCTATCCATAGGAAGTGCTCGATGATAACCTTTATGTTGAGGAATTGAAATATAAGAATTTTCAGAAGTCCATTCATTGTTCCAGTAGCCTTCTTCAGAATCTATATGGTAAAATGAATAATGGGATTTTGTATCAAATGAAACTTTGGAAAAAAGGTAAAATTCATATTCTGGCGCAAAATATGCTTCATCAGCAATTTTAGATTCCTTTAAGAATTTAATTGCCTTTTTAGAGATAAATCTTGGATCATCTTCAAATTGCTGCCTTGTATCTGCTTCTTTAATCATACACATAACAGAATATACTGTGCTTTCGGTAAAAGGATCTTTATGTAATGTTTCTAAATCTGGTATTAAAACTAAATCACCCGAAGATACTTTTCTAAATCCAGTAACAGATGAACCATCAAATCCAATACCTTCGCTCATTAAATCTTCATTTACTTCATCTTTAGAAATTGTTACCTTTCGAATTTCACCATTTAAGTCTATAAATTTTAAGTCTAAAGAAAGAATCCTTTCTTCTTCTAAAATTTTTCTTAATTCATTAATTGTCATTATTTTCTCCTTCTAAAACATTGAAATATTAACCTTTTGTGCGATAATATTAACAGATTATTTTAATTATGCAATATAATACAGAGATCTTAAATATTAACAAAATATTAAAGAAATCAAAAAATAAAAATAAAAAAATAGGTAAAAAAATTAAAATATAAAAAAGGAAAAATAAATTATAATAAAATAATAAAAACAATAATAAATAAAAAATAAAAACTAATAAAATAATTAAAATAATATAAATGAAAAATATAGACTAAAAAAATATGAAAATAATATAAATTGGTTTTAATGAAATAAAAAATTTCTGATAAAAAATAATGTAAAAAAGTTGTAATAAAATAAAAAATTTCTATTATTAATTTAATAAGAAAAAATAATATTTATAAATATTTTTATTCTCAATAATTTTAAGAAAAATGACGATTAAAAAATATGGAGATATATGATGCGAGATTTACATCAGACCAAAATCTTTATTTTTATAATAGCTGCAATAATTTTCAGTTTAATTATCTGTATGGCTTTATATATAACTGGTTTTGAAATCAATTTAAAAATTATAGCTTTAATAACTGGAATTTCACTTATATTTGTTACTACTTTATATTTTATTCTATTTTTCGTAGATAAAAATTTTTATAAAGAGATAAATGATGCGCTAGAAAAAATCGGTAGAGGAGAGCTCTCTAACAGCAAAATTTCTTTTGAAGGAGCTTTTGCTATAAAGATTAGAAAAAATCTGGATAGCTTTATAGATTTTCTTTCAGATACCTTGAAAAAGATTGAATTTTCAGTCCTTGATATTAATGGAAATGCAAGCACTTTAAGTATGTTTTCAGAAAATATAAGTCAAAGAATAGAAAATGAAAGAGATACAATTAATAAGATAACAAAATCGATGAACGAACTTAAAGTGATAGCAGATTCCATAAAAGAATATGCTACAATAGCTAAAGAACTTTCTACAAAAAACAGGGAAAAGATTTATTTATCAACAGAATCTATTAAAAATCTTATTCAATCTATGAATGAAATTTCTGAATCATCAAGTTCTATTAATGAAGTTGCAAAGTTTATTGCAGAAGTTGCAGATGAAACAAATCTTCTTGCATTAAATGCTTCTATTGAGGCATCAAGAGCAGGGGCAGAAGGAGCTGGATTCTCAATTGTTGCATCAGAAATTAGAAATCTTGCTGAAAATTCTTCATCTGCCATTAAAAAAATTACCGATACTGTAGATCGACTTATTAAAAGTGTTTCTAAAGGAGTTAATTTTTCAAATGAGGCAAATGAAGCTTTAAATGATATAATCGAAGGAATTAACGATACTGCAAGAACCATTGAAGAGATAGACACTAAAATAACTACACAAACACAGGTTACGGGTCAAATTTATGATGAAATAGAAGATGTCAATAAACTGGTTATTCAAAACTCAGAACTTTTAATTGAGATGCTTACTTCAATTCAGAATCTTTCAAAACAAAGTGATATTCTTAAAGAAATTGCCGCACAGTTTAAAAAAGAACATCAGGATGATATTTCAAATCATATTTTTGGTGTGGACAATTTCGATAAAAATGATATTAAAGATGATATTAACATTAATAGTAATGAGAATTCTGTTGATATAAAGGAAATTATCCCTAGATAAAATCAGCAAAAATTATCAATAAAAATAATTTAATAGAATTAAAAAAAATGATTAAATTAAATTATAGTGTAAATTAAATAGTTTATCAAAAATTAAAATGGATCAAATAAGATATCTATCGGCTTCAGCATATTTTAAATCTAAATTTGGAAAGAAATTTAGAAGATTACCTGTTGATGCGGGTTTCTCCTGTCCTGGTAGATGTATTTACTGTTCATCATGGGGTTCTCTTGCGAAAAATTCTTCAGATGTCGTAAAATCAAGTTTAGAAAGACAAAATATCGATATAAATGAAAGATTTAATCAACGATTTTCTTTAGAAAAAAGATATGATTTAATAAAAAATCAGGTTGAGAAATTTTTGGGGAAAAATAATGAATTTTTAAAAGAGAAAGAGAAAAGAAAAACTCTTTTATACTTATATTTTCAAGCATTTTCAAGTACTTATGATTCTATTGAAAATATTAAATTAATATATGACTATAGTTTAAGTTTAGCAAAATTCGATGGTATCTTTATTGGAACAAGACCCGACTGCATAGATTATGAAAAAGCAAAATTAATCTCAAACTACTATAAAGATTATGATATATGGATTGAGCTTGGTCTTCAATCTTCTCATGAAAGAACCTTGAAATATATTAATCGACAGCATGATGCAAAGGTTTATGAAAATTCGGTAAAATTATTGAAAAATTTAGGTATTAAGGTTATATCACATATTATTATTGGTTTATATGATGAAAAAAAAGAAGATTTGATTGAAACTATTAAATTTTTAAATAATTTGAATATAGATGGAATTAAATTTCATAATTTATATATTCTACCCGATACCCAAATTTTTAAATACTATGAAAAAGGGATTCAAAAGGTATTAAGTGAAAAAGAGTATATAGAACAACTAGCAGAGGCAATTAAATATCTTAAAAAAGAGATTGTTATATTCAGATTATTTTCAGATCCAGAAGAAGGTTTTATTGCTCCTAAATGGAATATGAATAAGACAGAGTTGATTAAAGAACTTGATAGATATCTTGAAAAAAAAGAAATCTGGCAGGGGAAAATTTGGGAAAATGAAAAATATTAAGATGTCACATTTATTAAAAATATTTTTAATGCTAATATCTTTATTTATTTTTGTAACAGGTTGCAACTTTTTAGACCAAAAGGATCAAATTATAATAGGAATAAATCAGATAAAAACATTAAATCCTTTTTTATCAAACCTTCAAGATGAAAAAACTATCAATCACCTTATTTATGGTTCACTATTTACAATCAGCAGCAAAAATTCAAAGTTTGAGCCATTTATTGCTAAAAGGTTTTCTCTTTCTAAAAATATTATTTTAATTGAAATAAATAAAGATATATTTGATTCTGCTGGAAATTTAATTGATGCAAACTTTTTAAGTAGATATTTCAATTACTTTCAAAAAAGGATTAATGGTGATGATGATTCATTTATTCCTGATGTAAAAGGTCTTATAATCGATAGTGAAGATAATAATTTAGTTATAAAATTTGATGAATCATTGACTCAAATAGAGAAAATGCAAAAAGTAGGACATCTTTTTGTTTTTCCAATATTAAGTCCCGAAATTTTAGATATAATCTTAAAGAAGCAGGAAGCTTTTTATCAATATGGTAATTTAGAAAATTATACTATACCTATTATTTCTACAGGCAAATGGAAAATAATAGAGATTGATCCTCAAAATATTAAGATTGAAAAAAGAGTTTATCAAGAAAGAGAAAAAAATAAGAATATTCAAAATGAAGATAAGAAAAAAGTAATTTTGTTCAGGATTATAAAAGATAGTAATATTATTTTGCAAAATCTTATAAATAAAGAGATAGATATCTGTTTTGGTGATAAAAACGATGCAAAATTTATGGAAAATTTTTATTCTATTAAGTCGATTCAAGTAAATAATCCCGAATCTTTTTATGTACTATTTTTTAATTTTCAAAGTTCGAATCCTCAAAATAAAGATTTAATTTTAAATTTTAATTTTAGAAAATTTATATATGATATTATCTCATATAATTTTAAAACAAAAAAAATTAACTCAGAATTTTATATTATGCCATCTCATTTGATCTTAAGAAAGTTTGATCCTGTTGGTAAATCATCTTTAAAAGAATTTAATGAAAAAATAGGGGATGGATTATTTTTATATACACTTTCAGACGATCAATTTGGTTTATTTTTAATGCAAAATATAATTGATATCTTTACTTATTATGGAATAAATATCAAATGTTATAGTGAAAACTTGAATAATATGATTGCTAGAATTTATGCGACTAAAAATTGGGATTTATATATAAGCAGTCTTTCAATCGATTATCCATTTTTAATTGATCTTGACTTATTTAATCCTTTTAGTTATCAGCACATCTTTAACATTAATCTTGATAAAAATAATGATTTGCTTTTAGGTTTTGAAAATGAAATATATAATATGATTGAACAAAATAGTGAACTTATATTAAAAAATCCAGCTAAAATATATAAAAATATAGAGCAATTTATAATTAAAAATTATTATTTTATACCTTTAGCTCAGGATAGATTTTATATTTTTTATAACAGAAATTTAAAAATTAAATATGCTGAAATTATAAATAAAGGTTTTTTTATCTATTCCTTGTTTGAATAAAAAATTATAAATATTATTCAAGACTTAAAACAGCAGAATTAAATATTTTGCCTCTTTCAAATTCATTTACAAAAAGGTTAAATGAAGCAAAACCAGGTGAAAGCAAAATAATATCATTTTCTTTTGAATCTTGATAAGCTTTTTTCACAAGTTGCTTAAGATCTTTCCATCCATCTTCAATTGATTTATATCCCATTTTAATAAGCATTTCTTTTAGCATATCTGATCCCGAGCCATCAAGTAAATATAATTTTTCGACATTTTCATGTATAGCTTTAGCCATATTATCTATAGGTAGTTTTTTATCTACTCCGCCTGCTATTAAAATTATTCTACCTTTGTTTTTTATAGCTTGACTTTTAACAGCATTTATTGAGGCTGCTACAGCATCTGGAACAGTAGCGGTTGTATCATTAATAAAAGTAATGTTATTCAGTTCCCTTATTTTTTGAAGTCTGAAATCGGGTCCCGAAAAATTATTTAAAGTATTATATATGTTTTCAATGCTTATTCTGTTTAACAATGAGGCACAGATTGAAAGAGCAATATTGGTTTTGTTATGCTCTCCCTGTAATCTGGTATTTTCTAACGATGGAAGAATGAAAAGCTCAAAATTTGAATTATCTATTAAGATATTTAAATCTGATTCATTACTTATATTTCTATATTTTTCAATATCTGAAATAGAAAAAAAACTTTTATTTTTAAATAGATAAAGATAATTTTTATATTTAACAATAAAAAAAGGAAGTTTGTTTATAGAAATCTTTTTAATTCTATCGATCTTATCAATATTAGAATTTTCATCAAAATTTGATACAAAGATAAGATTAGATTTAATTTCTCCATTAATAAAGGAATTATAAAGATAATCATTATCAATATTTATAATAGTATAATCATCACTTTTTTGGAATTTAAAAATATATTTTTTATCCTCATAATATTCTTCCATTGAAGAATAATAATTTAAATGATCGGGAAAAATTGTCGTTAAAATTGAAATATTTGGTGATTTTTTATGAATAGATAAATCCGATAATTGCCAGCTTGAAAGTTCTAAAACGGCAAGTTTAGTATTATTATTTTCATTTATAGATGTAAGAGGATTTATTGTAATATTACCACCAAGAATAATATCGTTTATCGTAGTTTTTAAGATTTCGTAAATTAAAGTTGTAGTGGTAGACTTTCCTTTTGAACCTGTTATTCCTATGATTGGAAAGTCTGCCAATTCAAAAAAATATCCAATATCTGTATCAACGATAACATCGTTAGCTATTGCTGCTTTGATATATTGATTTGTAAATTTTATTCCCGCCCCTTTGAAGACAATGTCAACATTGATAAAATCATTGATATCATGACCATTTAATTTATATTCAATATTTGAAAATTCCTTTAATTGATCTATTGAATCTTGAAGTTCTTCTTTAGATTTTAAATCTGTAATTATTAGTTTTTTTACTTTTGGTGCAAGAAATTTGGCGGTACCAACTCCACCTCCATTTAATCCTAAACCCATTATAAGCACTGTCTTATCAGATAGATTAATATCTTTTGTCAAATGTTTCATATTAGACCTTATATAATTTCAAAGTCATAGCTTTCAAGAAAAGATTTTTTCCAGATCTTAAAAGGATCATAAACTTTACCATAGCATTTCAGGAAAGAAAAATCGATGAATCTTATCTTTGTGGAAAGATTAATCCATGTTATTGGTCCTCTTATTCCATAAATCTCTTCAAATTGTTTGTTTGAAAATAATTTTTGTCTTTTCAGTTTAAATTGAATAAGATGAAAATTATCAAATGTTACCAAAATTGAACTTGAGGGTTTAAATTTGGAAATATTTTCTATTTTTTTTGTTAAAATTCTTATAAGATTTGGATCTTCTTTTTGCAGGAGTAAATCAATTATTGGTTTTTTATCTATCATTTTTGAACCATATAAAAAAAGATAGACTGGATAATCAAGGTAATTTTTAGTGGAAAGATTTTCAAAAAGAAAATATAATCTTTCTTCTGGACTTAAATCATCTCGAACAATAAAATATTTCTGGACGATTTTGTAGTTATATGAAGAGGTACAAAAAATCTTTTTAAATCCTTTAGAATATAAATTATAAATAGATTTGTCTGAAAGATCTTTAGGAAGAAGAATTCTATCATCATATTCTAAATATTTAGCCATAAAATACCTGATAATTTTTTTAATTTCTTATCATAATAATATTAGAATGCAAATAAAATAGGATTAATTATTGACAAAATATAAAGCAAGACTAAATTCAAATTAGCTTATTTATTAAAATCAATTTAAATTGGGAGGCGTCTATTAAAACAACAGAATTGGAATATGTACTTCTTGGTCTTGTTTCTATAAATGATTTTTCTGGTTATGATGTGAAAAAGATTTTTGATAAATCTTACATTATTCGTTGGTCAGCTTCTCCTGGTTCTATTTATCCTGCATTAAAAAGACTTGAAAAAAGAGGATTATTAAAAAGTAAAAAAATAATGGATGGCAAAATACCAAAAGAAGTTTATTCAATAACAGAAGAAGGAAAAGAAAAGATCAAAGAATGGCTAAAAGAACCTTTTAAAGGCAATGCCATAACAAGATTTGGTCTTGAGTTAAAATTACTATTTTTGCACAATTTAACACCTAAAGAAAGAAAAGATTTTCTTACAAAGCAGATAGAAGAAATTAATAAGTGCATCGATAATCTTCCAAAGTGGAAGATGGAGATGGATGTTAAAAACAGATTTAGAGACATGCTTTATGAGGAAAAATTAAGAGAATTTAAACAAAATATAAAATTCTTAGAAAGTCTTTTAGAACTATAAATCAAAGAGGTACTAATGAATTATAGAATTTTTTTTGTACTGATTTTAATACCCTTAACATTTCTTTTTTCATGTCAAACATATAAATATAATATAACTGATAACTCAGGGAATTTATATTCACCTGAAAAATTATTACTCGAAGGTCAACTTGCTTATGATAAACAGGCATATGATGTTGCCATTAAGTATTTTATGACAATTTTAGAAAAATATCCCGATAACAAAGAATTTACCTCATGGGCATGTTATGAAATTGGTTTTGTATATTTTTCAATGAAAAAATATGATCTTGCAAAACAATGGTTTACTAAAGTAATTGAACAGTATAATGGTTCAAGCGCAGCTGTTAAATTGGCACAATATATGCTCCAAAAGATAGAAGAAATACTAAAAAGCAAAAAAAAATAAAAAAGTAGGAATATCCAAAATATAAATAAGAAAAATTCCATAAAAAAAATAAAAGTATTAATAAAATTATTAAAAATATTAAAAATGATTAGTAAAAAAAGTATTAAAAATATTATAAAAATAAAGTAATAATGAACATCAAAAATATTAAAAAAAGTTATAAAAGTTTAATTTTTAAAAAGATTGAAAAATAGTATAAAAAAAATTATTAAATTTGGAAATGGTTAACTATGAAAATATTTTTAGATACTGCAAATATTGAAGAAATAAAAAAGGGTGTCGAACTAGGCTTAATTGATGGTGTGACTACTAACCCAACTTTAATAGCAAAAGAAAATGTAGATTTCAAAACTAGAATAAAAGAAATTTGTGAGTTAGTTAAAGGTCCAGTATCTGCTGAAGTCATAGGAACAAAATCAGAAGAAATGATAAATGAGGCGAAAATTTTGGCTAAAATATCTTCTCATGTTGTGGTTAAGATTCCAATGACAGAAGAAGGTATTAAAGCCACCAAAGTCTTAACTCGAGAAGGTATAAAAACTAACCTTACCTTGATTTTTACTCCTTTACAGGCTTTGGTTGCTGCAAAAGCTGGGGCTACTTATGTTTCTCCATTTGTTGGAAGGTTGGATGATATTAGTAATGAAGGGATGAAACTTGTTGAAGATATTAAAAAAATTTTTACAAATTATTCATTTCAAACTGAAATAATTGTCGCATCAATAAGACATCCAGAGCATATTTTAAGAGCAGCTAAAATAGGAGCAGATATTGTAACCGTTCCATTGAATGTCTTAATTAAAATAATGAAACATCCATTGACAGATATAGGGTTGGAGACTTTTTTAAAAGATTGGGAAAAATATAAGAATAAATAAAAATTAATTTTCATAGTTAATATTTCTTTTAATTTTTATTATTCTATTTCCTTATGGAGATTCTATGAGTGAAGTCATGACGCCCCTTGGTATAGATGAACTTATCTATTCGATTTTCTCAGAATATAATAAGAACGGATCTATTTTCAGTATTTCAAATAATTATTTTTATAAACCTTCAACAAAAGCAAGATTCAACTTCTGGGGAAAAAACTTAGATTTGCCAACTGGTGTCGCAGCAGGACCTCATACTCAACTGGCTCAAAATATAATTGTTAGCTTTTTAACTGGTGCAAGATTTATAGAACTAAAGACAATACAGGATAATGATGACATTCAGGTAGATAAACCCTGTATCTATGCTGCAGATGAGGGTTATAATGTCGAATGGTCAACAGAATTAAAAGTTGAACAGGCACTGGATGAGTATATTAAAGCATTTCTTTTAATTGTTGTTCTTCAAGATATATTAGAATTAAAACCAGAATTCAAAGATAAAAGTTTTCACATTGACGATGGTTTTAATTTTGTAGCAAGTATCGGTTATAGCTATCAAGGGATAAGGTCATCCAAAGTCGATAGATTTATAAATGAAATTACCGGGAAAGGTAATAGAATAAAGGAGTTATCCAGAGAATTAATAGAAATATTAAATCAACCTTTTTGTAAAAAGTTTGTAAGTAAATTAGGAAAAGATTTTCCTTATGAAATTCTTGAAAAAATTTCCGAAGAATCTTATCCAATCTCTCAAGTCTTTACATTATCGACAATGCATGGAACAAAACCCGAAGAGATAGAGACTATTATTCGTTATCTTTTTGTAGAGAAAAAATTAAATACAATTTTGAAAGTCAATCCAACACTTTTAGGATATCAAAAAGTTAAAAGCTTGCTTCATAGTCATGGATTTGGCTATATAAAGTTAAGTGAAGAAAGTTTTGCTCATGATCTTTACTTAGAAAAAGCTTTTGAGATTGTTGAAAGAGCTCTTGAAAAAGCTGAAGAAAGGAAACTTCATTTTGGAATTAAGGTTAGCAATACTTTGGCAACCATAAATCAGACAAATATGAAAGGTTCCATGGCTTATCTTTCAGGTAGAGCATTATTTCCTATCTCTTTAGAGGTAGCAGAAATTTTTAGAAAAAAATTTAAAAACCTTACAATCTCATTTTCAGCAGGAGCAAATCAATTAAATGTTAAAGAGATATTGAAAAATGGAATATATCCTGTTACTGTTGTTACAGATATCTTAAAGCCAGGTGGTTATTATAGACTTTATAATATAGCTAAAGAATCAGATTTTAAGTTCAGCTTAAAATTTAAAAAATTTAATGCTTCAGAAATATCTACCGGGGAACTATACCAAAAAAATCATGAACATCCATTTTTCCCTCTGGAAAAAAAGGTAGTTGAAAATAAGATTCCATTATTCGATTGTTTTTTAGCTCCATGTGTTTACTCATGTCCTATACTTCAGGATGTACCTTTGTATTTACGTTTTTTAGAAAAAAAAGATTATAAAAATGCCATTTTAACTATCTACTCTAAAAATCCTCTACCTTATATTACATCAAAGATTTGCACACATTTTTGCATGTATAATTGCACAAGAAAATTTTATGATAAATCTGTTTTGATTAGAGATCAAAAGCTCTTAGCTTCAAAAAAAGGTTATAAATTTCTTAAAGAATATATTAATCAAGAAAAGAAAAATATAAAAAAGAATGGTATTAAAGTAGCAATTGTAGGTGCTGGACCTGCGGGACTTTCTGCAGCAAATTTTTTAGCCCGAACAGGATTTGATGTTACAATATTTGAAAAAGAAAATAAAATCGGAGGAATTGTTTTTACTACAATACCAAATTTCAGAATAAAAAAGAGCGAAATAGATAAAGATATTCAATTATTAAAAATTTTCGATGTTAAATTTGAAAATAAATATATAGAAAAAGTATCAAGTTTAAAAGAACAGGGCTTTAGTTATATTATAGTTGCAACTGGAGCAGATAAATCAAAAGAATTAAACCTGGAATATAAAGAAGGGGAAATTTTAGATTCCATTGAATTTTTAAGATTATTTAATGAAAAGAAAAAAATTAATATAGGCAAGGAAGTAGTTGTTATCGGTGGTGGAAATTCTGCTATGGACGCTGCAAGAGCAGCTAAAAGGGTTAGAGGAGTAAAGAATGTAACAATTGTATATAGAAGGACAGAAAACGAACTTCCAGCAGATAGGGAAGAATATGAAAATGCAATAGAAGATGGCATTAGTTTCAGGATGCTTCGTCAACCAATTTCATTTAAAAACAATACTTTAACATGTGAAATAATGCAACTTTCTGAAAAAGGAAATGATGGTAGAAGAAAATCGATTCCTACTGGAAAATATGAAATCTTAAAGGCAGATTCGATAATTGTTGCTATAGGCGAAGAAATTGACTCAAATTGGTTCAATGAAAATGGTTTAAATTATAACAGATCCGATAAAACAGTTAATGCGATTGATAAAGAGAAAAAGATTATATTTAAAGAAGATGAATCTATTTATATTATAGGGGATTCGGTTAATGGACCTGCTTCAGTAGTTGAAGCTATAGCTGATGCAAGATTTGCAGTAAATAAAATTTTAGAAAAAAATAATATTGAGCAGGATATCTTTTATAATTTACCACCAATTGATAACTTGAAGGCAATAGATGAAAAATCGATGATCGATAAAGGTAAGATAAAACAAGAGATTAAATATGATTATAAAAGGTGTTTTGAATGTAATCTATATTGTGGAAGATGCGTTGATGTCTGCCCAAATAGGGCAAATAGAGTAATACCTTATTCCAATAAGTCATTTAAAGATTATTTTCAGATTATTCATATAGACTATCTTTGCAATGAATGTGGAAATTGTGAGACATTTTGCCCATATTCGGGTAAGCCTTATAAAGAAAAATTTACTATTTTCGGTTCAATTGAAAATTTTAATAATTCGGTAAATCCAGGCATTTTTGTCTTACCATATCAGAATAAAGAAGAAATTGAATTTAAGATAAGAGATGAAAAATTGAAAACATTAGAAATTAAAGCCCAAAAAATAAATAATTTATTTAGATCAAAAGAAAATTCGCCCGAAGTGGATTTTTCTCTTTATTTAATAAATTATTATCCCGAAATTTTTAAAGGTAATACTAAATTAAGTGAATAAAAAAAACGCCCCTTTTCGGGGCGTTTCTTTTAATTGTTAATTAAAATCCTGCAAATGTTAAGAATTCATTCCATTGAGTATTAGCACAGATATCAAGTAGTCTATATGTAGAAGTATCTGCCATTAATGTAATAGAAACACCATAAGCATTATTTGACCAT
>DAOOKC010000043.1:0-13987 GCA_035385485.1 Exilispira sp. | reverse complement strand
TTTTTAAATATCTTTTCTTTTTCATCAATTAGCTCAATTCCTTCCTTCTTTATTTTTTCTAAATTTGCTTCAAGAGTAGAAATTTCTTCTTCTTTCTGTTTTATATTATACAACAACTCAACTTTTTCTCCCTCCAATCTATTTTTATTTGATTCATAGTTTTTTATTTTTTCTTCAAGTTGAAATATCTTTCTATTTGTTTCATCAAGTCTTTTAGTTAGTAAATTCTTTGTTTCATAATTTGAAGCGATTTCTTGCTGACAGAAAGCCAAATTATTCTTTTCAATATCTATTTTTTCATCTAATTCAAAAATCTTATCGCTAAATTCCTGAAATTTAGTAAAAATAGAATCTTTTCCAAACAATAATGATTCAACTTCTTTTGACTCATTTGATAGATTTAAAATTTTATTTTCATTATTATCAATCTGATGAATTATTATTTGAATTTCTTTTTTTATTTCATCTATATATTTTATTAAATCATCAATCGAAGAAGAACCCGAAAATCTTATAATATCTTCCAATCTTTTTTCTATAGATAATAATTTTGTTTTCTCAATTTTAGTTGAATCATCTAATATTTTAGAGTTATTCAGAAGGTTTACAACTTTCATTTTAGCAATAGATAGATTTGAAAAAAGATTTGTTATCTCCTCATTTAAAAAATCTTCCTGATCTTTGTATAGCTCTTTTAGCTGTTTTTCAAGTCTTTTAATTTCTGCTGTTAATTTTTCCTGTTCACCAGCATATTGATTGATTTTTTCATTTATTTTATTTATCTCTAATTCTAGATTATCTTTCTTATTTAATTCATATTCAAGTTCCTCTTTCGTTTCATTTATTGGAAACTTAAGCAATTCATCAATCTTTTTTAATCTATTTTTGAAAAATTCTAAATCTTCTATTTTTCTTCTTTTTTCAATGCCCAGTTCTTCATATCTTCTTTGAGAAAGAAGAATTGTCTTTTCGATTACAGCAATATCTGATTCCAATTTAAAAATAGCTTCTTTTTTTTCATTAATACTGTCATCTATCTCTTTTATTTTCTGATTTATCTCTGTTTTAATTCTATCAATCTGTAATATTTTTTCTTCACTTTTTTTTAAATTTTCAGTACTAGCATCAAATTCTAACTGTAAATTTTTTAAGTTCTCCTGTAGTTTTTTATATTTAATAACAGATAAAGCCTGTTCTGAAAAAACAATCTTTTCATTTAATTCTTTATATAGTTTAGCTTTATCTGCCTGTTGTTTAAGTTTATTTACCTCACTTTCCAGTTCCTCAAGAAGCAGTGATATAGATTTAAGATTTTCCTCTGTCTTAGAAAGCTCTAAAAATGCTTTGGTTCTTTCATTTTTTATATTCTTTATTCCAGCTGCAACCTCAATCATCTCAACTCTATCTTCTGGTTTCATGTCTATTATCTTTGAAACAGAACCCTGACCTATTATTGAATAATCAATATTGTAAATCGAATAATTTTTCAAAAATTCAGAAATATCTTTTGGTCTTACTTCTTTTTTATTTAAATAATAAATTACTTCACCTGATGGATATAATCTCTTTTTTATTGAAAATTCTTCCTTAAAATTATCATCATCATTAACTTCATCTTCACTATTATCATAAACATGAAAGACAAGTTCAACTTCAGCAAAACCGGCAGCTGGTTTTATATCGTTACCTTTAAAAATTAAATCCTGTTTTTCATTAGCTCGTAGTGTTTTTAAACTATGATTTTGAAAAACCCAGTAAATAGCATCTACAATATTAGATTTACCACATCCATTCGGACCAACAATTCCAGTAATGTTTTTATCAAAAACAAATTGTGTTTTTTCTGCAAATGATTTAAATCCATAAATATACAATTTATTTAATTTAATTTTCATTAAAAAATATTCTCCCATTGATTCAAATATTTATAACCAGTCAAGAAATTTGAGATTATATATAATGAATAAGATAAAACAAAATTATATTGGGTTTTATCTGATGACAAAACAAAAGATCCAGAAATCTGAAATTGAATTGTCATATCATGTAGATAGCGTGTAATTGATAAGGATAATGATCTTAAATCAAAAAAAGAGTTTAAATAAGCATTATAATCAAAAAAATTAAATGAATTTAAAAGATCCAAAAAAGCTTCTTCAATATTATTATACCTATAAATGAATTGATTATAGGATGTTAACCTGAAGAGTATTTGAAGTTGATTTTCAATAGAAAAAGCTACATTAAAATTGTTTTCAAAAGAACTTAAAAATGGATTTGTTTCATCTATTTTCAAACTTGTTCCATTTGATAAAGTTAACCAGAAAAACCAGATCTTTGTTTTTGGTAAATTTATTGAAAAATTAAATTGGTTATTTAAAAACTTTTGGACCGAAATATAATATTTTGAATTCAAATTCAATACAAAATACTTAAATTTCAATTGACCACTAAGATTAACTATATCAAAGTTTTCAACTGAAAAAACCCATAGATCATTATTTGTTGTGTCTAAGAAATTATAACCTAAATTTGCTGATAAACTAATAAAGTCAAATGGATTAAATATAATTGATGCAGTTGCTTTATTGGATAACCAACCAAAATCAATAGGTTCAAATAAAGAATTTCTATAACTTTGAGAAAAGTTTACTGTCAACCTGACGAAAGGTATCTGTAAGTTCAATGAATTTGATATTGTACAATAGTAAACAAATGTTTCTGTAATTGTTTGTGTTGTATTTTCATTGATCGCTACCGAATAAGAAATATTGTTATTCATTGTCATTGAATATGAAAAAATATCTAGCTTGAAATTAAAACTTGGATTTAAAGAAGCATTTGCCATCAAGCTCTTTTTAGTTATTTCTGAATCTGGATTATAATATGTATAATAATTTGAAAATATTGAATTATATAAATTAAAACTTATCTTATTATCAGAAAAATTAATAATATTTCCACCTAAGGTACCTGAATACCATTTTACTGAACTCAGGTAATATTGATAATATTTAGGAGAATAAAGATAATAGGATATTATTGAATTATCCAATAATGTACTTTTAGTAGCTGTAAAATTCAAAGCTGAAGAAACATTAAGATTATATTTTAATATTTTTATATTAAAAATCAGTTCTTCATTATAACTTGACATTGAAGTTGGAAAAAGATTATAGTCATCTTGCCAATCAAAAGAAGTAAATTGAGCAATATCTATTCTTAAAAATCTTTCCCTTATAAAATAATCATATTTAAAATAAGGATCGGAATAATAAGCGAAATTAAATGTAATTGATAAGAAATTAAAAGGATTTAATCGCAAATTCCCATATAGTCCTGTTCTAAAATTAATATTATAAAGAGAAAAAGTATCATTTGGTGGAACGACCGTCCAGCTATTATCATCATTAATATAAAATAGATCGGGGCTGATTGCTATTCCAGATAAGAGATTAAGACTATCCTTGCCCCACTTAAAAGAAGCTTTAAATCCAATATATAATCCTAATCTTTCATATAAATCAAAATATATTTCATAACTTTTCCCTGGTAATGTATTAAAAATCATAAATCCTTCACGATACCCATAATCCATTCCAAATAAAAGTGGGTAGCCAGATCCTTTTTCATATGATATATATAAGGGTAAATATAGTAATTCGTCATTACCAATAACAAGCTCAACTTCATAGAAATAAATAATAGATTCTGCATATAATACTTTATTTACTCTTAAATAATAATGAGGATTTTCGTAATTGCATTGAGTCACACCTGCCTTTTCAGTTGTTAATATTCCATTATCTGAAATGTTTGCTTTATTTGTAGATATTATATATTTATCAACATAAATTGTCGCATTATGAAGAGTACCATTTTTCTTTGATATTGAATATTCAAAATTATCTGCTACTGCTTCTAAAGAGGAAGATTTAAAACTAACATTTCCATATCCATAAAAGACTTCTTCATCAATATAGAAAACTATTCTATCCGCTTTAAACATATATCCTTTATAAATTATTACATTATTTCCTACAAGATCTATTATCCTATCTTCTTCAGAAATATTTATAATGTCAGTTGTCTTTATATATAAAGCATCTTCAGTATTTTCTTTTTTAACTTCTTTAAAATTATAATATTCATAAAGTAATTTTCTTAGTTGGTCAATTGTAATATTTTCAGAAAAACTTATACCTAATGCAGTAGCAATTTTTTTCAACTCATCCAAATTCGAATAAGTGATTAAGAAAAAAGCTTCTTCAGGACTTAAATAAGTATATATTGATTCTGTTTGTTGAGTTTGATCATTTTCTTCATTTCCTTCAATATCTTGAGCAATAATAGAAATATTAATTATATTTATGAGTATTAAAATGATTAAGAACAAAAATAAAATATAGTAAATTTTAGGTCGAATAACTTTGAACTTTTGACTAAAATTCATATATTCTCCGTCATAAAACCAAAGCAATAATAATCGATATTATTGAAACGACAAGTGAGGAAATAGAAACATATAATGCAAGTTGATTTTTTTCCAATGCTTCTACTCGAAGCTCCAATGATTTATATTGCTCTTCAATGGAAATTAATTCATTTTTAAATTCATTAATAAGGTCTTTTAGTATTTTGACCTCTTCTTCTGTTAATTTTGATTTTTGCAAAATTTCAGCGATTATTTTATCAAAATTATTATTTGTAAGATTCATAGTGTTTTGATCAACATTATTTGAGCCAGTATTTACACTTTTAATCTGTGATTGAAGATAAATTAAAAGTTTATATATTATCAATGCTATTTCATATCTTGACATTGGCTGATTCCCTTTATAAGTCCCATCGGGATAACCAGTAATTAATCCAAGTTGATATAACTTTAATAAAGCCTCATAAGCCCAATGATTAGATGGAACATCTGTAAAAAAATTAGGAGGAAGAGAAGGTGCAACCTGTGCATAACACTTTGATGAAAAAATATTATCTCCAAAAAAAAGTCCAATTAAAAGCATAAAAATTAAAAATGATAAAAAAATTCTTTCTTTTTTTCCCATTTTTTCCTCAAAAATCTTTATTTAATTAATTCCAATTAGTGTAAATTTTTTATTGTCAAATAAAAAGTCTTTTAATTAGCCTATTTTTTTAATTTCCTTATAAATTGTCGATTTCCTTTCTTAAATAATAGGAGGTATAAGAATTATCAAAAGAGATAAAATCATCCATATAACCTTGAAATACTATATTCCCTCCCTGTTCTCCTCCTTCGGGTCCAAGATCGATAACATAATCAGCAGACTTAATTAGATCAAGATTATGTTCGATTACAACGACAGTATTTCCATTATCTACAAGTCGTTGTAAAATCATAATTAACTTTTGAATATCATCAAAGTGTAACCCCGTTGTCGGTTCATCTAAAAAATATATATTTGAAATACCATTTTTTGAAGTTTTACCAAGTTCTCTCGTCAACTTTAATCTCTGCGCTTCTCCACCCGATAAAGTTGTAGCAGATTGACCAAGTTTAATATATCCAAGTCCAACATCAATCAATAATTTTAATTTATTTGAAATTGATGGAATTGTACTGAAAAAGTCATATGCTTCATCAACAGAAAGATCCAGTATGTCTGATATATTCTTACCTTTATATAGGACCTCCAGTGTCTGAGAATTAAATCTTTTCCCCTTACATACCTCGCATATTACAGAAATGTCGGGCAGAAAATGCATATGTATGGTTGTTTCGCCCTCACCCTGACAATGCTCACATCTACCACCTTTAACATTGAAAGAAAAACGCCCCTGATTGTAACCTCTTGCTTTAGATTCGGGTAAAGATGCATAAAGAGCTCTTATATGATCAAAAACTTTGGAATATGTCGCAGGATTTGATCTTGGAGTTCTACCTATAGGTGATTGATCTATATGATAAACAGAATTTATATATTGAGAACCTTCAATACTATGATAGTATTTTGATAATTCTGAATTTTTTTTCTTAAATGATTTTTCATACAATAATGCGGGATAAATCAGATCTATTATCAAACTTGATTTACCCGAACCTGATACTCCTGTGACAACGGTAAAAGTTTCAAGAGGGATCTTAACATCTATATTTTTCAGATTATGAAGTGATGCCTTTTTAATAGTTATAAATTTACCATTCCCTTTTCTTCTTTTTTCAGGAAGTTTTATACTCTTAGTTCCATTTAAATATAAGGCAGTAAGTGTATTTGTTTTTAAAAGGTCTTCAATAGGACCCTCAAACATAACATTACCACCATTTAAACCGGCTGAAGGTCCCAGATCTATTATATAATCAGATTCAAGCATGGTTTGTTTATCATGTTCAACTATTATCAATGTATTTCCAATACTTTGTAATTCTTTTAATGCATTAATAAGTTTTTCATTATCTTTTTGATGAAGTCCAATAGTTGGTTCATCTAAGACATACATCACACCAGAAAGTTGACTCCCTATTTGAGTTGCAAGATGAATTCTCTGAGCCTCTCCACCAGACAAAGTGTACGACTTTCTATCTAAAGTAATATAACCAAGCCCAACATCCTGCAAAAACTTTAATCTGCTTGTAATTTCTTTTAAGATATCTTTCACTATTATTTGTTTTGTTTCGGATAATTTAAGATTTTTAATGAATTCAAGGCTTTTTTCAACACAAATTTTACTGAATTCTATAATATTAATTCCTTCTATTTTTATCGATAAAGCATATTCATTCAACCTATTACCATTACATTTTGTGCAGATATTTTCCTTCATATATTGTTCAAGCCATTGTCTAACATCTTCAGAGTTAGTCTCATCATATCTTCTTTTTAATAGAGGAATAATCCCTTCAAATAACTTTTTGCCAATATATTGGCTCTTTTCAGATTTATATGATATTGTTATTTCTTTTTGACTTCCATATAAAAGTATATTTAATTTATCTTTTTCAATATTTTCTAAAGGTATATCTAAAGGTATACCAAATGATTTACATGCCGAGTTAATTATTGAACCAAACCAACTGCTTTCATCATAAGTAAATGGAATTATTGCTCCTTCTTCTATAGATAATGAAGTATCTAAAATTTTTTCTACATCAAATTCTAAATTTACCCCAAGCCCATGGCAGGATGGACAGGCTCCTTCAGGAGCATTAAAGGAAAATAATGCGGGAGTGATATCGGGATAGGAAATATCACAATGTGGGCATGCTAGTTTTGTAGAATAAAGAACATCATTAGTATTATTTTCTTCAAGTATTCTAATTAAAACCTTATCGTTTCCATATTTTATAGCCTGTTCTATAGATTCAAATATCCTTTTTTTTCTATCAGAAGATATCTGAATTCTATCTACAATTATATATATATCATGTTTTTCATTCTTGTTTAATTCTATATTCTGATCGAAAGTATATTCTTTTCCGTCAACAATTGCCCTATAAAAACCAATTTTTCTTAAATTTTCAAAATCATTTTTAAATGTTCCTTTTTTATTTACAGCATAAGGAGATAATATCATTACTTTTGTGCCTTGAGGATAAGATAATACAGAATTTACTATTTGATCTATCGATTGTTTTTCCAGTTTTCTTCCACATTTATAACAAAATACTTCTGCAGCATTTGCATATAAAAGCCTGAGATAATCGTATATTTCAGTGATTGTGCCAACAGTCGATCTTGGATTTCTATTTAACTTTTTCTGCTCAATTGATATAGCAGGTGAAAGACCTTCTATATAATCCACATCAGGTTTTTTCATCAATCCAAGAAATTGTCTTGCATATGAAGAAAGACTTTCTACGTATCTTCTTTGTCCTTCAGCATAAAGTGTATCAAAAGCCAGTGAAGATTTTCCTGAGCCTGAAACACCTGTAATTACTGTAAAAGAATTTCTTGGGATTGTAACAGAGATATTTTTTAAGTTATGTTCTCTTGCGCCAACAATTTTTATATCTTGAAGATTAATTTTAGCCTTTGCCATAATTTTACCTTAAATTAGTATATATTAAAAAAAAGTTTTCAAAAGATTTAATGAAGAATTTTCTTTTTATTAATTAATCTATATATAATAACAGGAGATTGAAAAGAATATAAATTATAATCTAATTATTCCAAATATTTTAAAAATTCTAAAGATTTTATATTTTTTCTATGATAGGAGAATTTATATAAATTTGATAAAAAGAAAAGAAGATTATTTAAGTTTTTAATCTCAAAATCTATAAATTTATCAATAATATTTTGAATATCCTTAAAATTTTGAAGCTTAAAATCCAGAAGATAAAAAAGTTCTTTAGGAGATTTTAAATAATGAGGATTTTTATTTTCACAATTGTTTTTAACTACAAAATGATTATTAAATCTGTCAAAAAATAGTAATAAATTATCTGATATAATTGTTTGTTTAACTATTGAAAAATCTATAATACCAGAATTTGATATAAGATAATATAAAAATAAAATTAAAATTGAAATATTTTCTTTTAAATCATTTTCTTTATCTATAAGGTTTTTATTTTCTAAGCACAAAAAATTTAAAAAAAGCTGTATATTATTATAATCTATACTTGAACTTTCTCCTTCGGCTAAACAATTCTTTAATAAATCAGAGAAAATCGCAGAAATAATGATTTTTTTATAATTTTTTTTTAAATTTAAATAACTATCTTTTATTTCAAAATCAAATCTATTTCCTTTTTTTTGAAATTCATATTGAATAACAGTAATATAATCCAACTTATCATATTTATTTAAGTAATTAAAAGAATTTTTAGGTGGATAGATAAAGTATTTTTCTAAAATTGAATCTTTTGAAAAGATAAAAATGGTTTTATTGTTAATTCCAAAATTTATTACATCCAGAATTAACCCTTCATTCATCATCATTCTCTTTGATCTTTAGAAGAACTTTATCTATTTTGTATCCCGACATAGATTGAATTTGAAATTCACAATTATTATAATTAAAACTATCGCCTTTTTTAGGTATATCTCCCAGGTTTTCCATAATAAAACCACCAAGAGTATCAGCTAAATCTTCGGGTAATGAAAGGTTCAATTCTTCATTTAAGTCAAAAATTGATATCTTTGAGGTTATCAAATATTCATTTTCAGAAATCTTTTCTATTAATTTTTCCTCTTTATCATATTCATCAAAAATTTCACCAACTATTTCTTCCAATATATCTTCAAGGCAGACAATACCAGAAAATCCACCATATTCATCTAAAACAATTGCTATATGAATCTTTTTTTCTTTAAACTCTCTTAATAAATCAGATACCTTTTTTGTTTCGGGTATAAAAAAGGGTTCTCTTAAGATTTTTTTTATATTAATCTCTGTATTTTGATTTTTAAAAAAATATTTTAATAAATCTTTTGCATATAACACACCAACAATATTATCTATAGATTCCTCATATGCTGGAATTCGTGAATGACCACAGGAGATTATTGTATCCAATATTTTATCTAAAGGTTCATTTACATCTATTGAGTCAACATCAATTCTTGGTTTCATTATTTCATGTGCATAAGTATCAGACAAATTAATAATACCATTAATCATCTTAATCTGTTCTTTTTTTAAGTCTTTTAGACTACTTTGATCGGGAATTTCATCATCCTTCGATTTATTTTCTTTCTTACTGGAAAAAATAGAACGGAAAAAACTCATAAATTTTCATACCTCCTTAAAAGCTCTTCAGTTTTTTCTTCAATAATCTTATATTCTTCTTCATTATCATGATTATAACCTAAAAGATGCAAAAATGAATGAAATATCATATATATTAATGTGTTTTCAATACTTTCCTCTTCTATTTCTGCTCTTTTAATAATATTTTCAAATGATATAATTATCTCTCCTAAGTAATCTTCTGTTTGTGTTGAAGCAAATGTAAGCACATCTGTTGCCTTATCTATATTTCTATATTTTTTATTTAATTCTTGAATTGTACTAACTTTTACAAAGTACAATGAAAAACTTTTTTTAATTTTATAAATATCAAAAATAGATTTGGCGATTTTTTTTACTATATTATCAAATTCAGATATATTTTGATTTATAAATTCTTTTTGATTTTCATCTTCAAAATCATATATAATTTCTATACTTATTTTTTTCATCTATTTTCTTCTTCCAATTTTTTAAGCTCTTTCTCATCAGGGTAATTTATTCTATTATGATACATAGAATATAAACTATTGACAATTGAAGTTTTTATTTTGTAAAGATCCATTAATGTCAAATTCGACTCGTCAAGTTGACCTTCTTTTGATTTATTGGAAATAACATCTTCCACCATCTTTTCAATAGTTTTTTTATCAGTATTTTTCATGGTTCGTGATGCAGCTTCGATAGAATCAACAATCATAATTATCGCTGCTTCTTTTGTTTTAGGTTTGGGATAATTATAACAAAAATTAATCTTGTCTACATTCTCAAGTTTTTTTTCTAAGGCTTTTACATAAAAAAAACTTATAAGAGATGTGCCATGATGCTGCTCAATAATATCTATAACTTCTTTTGGTAGATGTAGTTTTTTAGCTTCTGTAACTCCATATTTAACATGATTTTTTATAATAGCAACAGCCATATTTGGATTTAATATTTCTACTGTAGGGTTTTCTCCATGTTGATTTTCTACAAAATATTTAGAATATCTTATTTTACCTATATCATGATAAAGACCTCCTGCTTTAGCTATGTAAGGATTGGCGTTGCAACTTGATGCGGCTTTTTCAGCAAGGGTGGCCACAATAACTGAGTGATGATAAGTACCTGGAGCTTTAAGCATAAAATCAGAGAAAAAAAGATTATTCAAATCACATATTTCAAGAAGTTTAGAAACTGTCGGAAAATTAAAAATATTTTCAAGAATAGGAGTAAGACCAAAATATAAAATCATAGAAACCAATATATTTAAAAATGCTGAAATGATTAATTCAATTATATTAAAATTTTTTGAAAAAAGAAAATTGACCAACAACGAAAAAATTAGAGTTATAGAAAGTGATAGAGAAATTTTTGAAAAGATTGTTTTTTTATAACTTTGAAATTTAATCGGAAAAGAAAATAAAATAGTATATAAAATAAGTCCATAAATTAAAAGAATATAATCAAAACTTGTGATAATAAAAATAACAAATAATAAAGATAAATATACCAACAATCTTTCATTATATGAATAAGAATACTCAATTAAAAGATACAATAATAATAGGGGAAAAATAAAAAATCTTGGAATAAATCTAATTGTTTTTAATTCATAAATTACATAAAAAATGAAAGATAAAAATAAAAGAATAAAAAAATAAATTGTATATCTTCTATATAATTTAAATGAATTTGAAAATTTAAAAAGATAAAAAGCTAATATAAAACCTACAAAAATTAATAGAATAATATATGATAAAATAATTTTTAGAAGATTTGCTTTAATAGATTTTTGTGCAAGTAAGAGTAACCTTTTCTTTTCAGCTGTAATCTTCTCTCCCTTTTTTAATAAAATGGTACCCGAAGTTATATTAATTGTTTTAGGAATAAAAGATTGCAACGAAACTTTTCTAATTTCATCAGTTTGTAACTGATCATAAACCAGATTTTCTTTTAGATTATCTTTTATAAAACCAAAAAAAATCTCTTTTTCATCTGGTAATAAATTTTGTTCAAAAGCTGTTCCAGCAAAAATTTGATTGAAAATCTCCTCAATTTTAGAATCTTTATTATTTTCAGTTATAAATTGATCTATAATTATCTCTTTTCTAATTGTGTCGAACTGTCTATACCAATCGATATATACTATTTTTTTAGAGTTTGAAAATAGTTCATCTTCACTGAGATTTATAACACCTTTACTATAAATTGTATATAAATATGTTTTGAATGCTTTAATTAGTGATTGGTTATCTGCTATTTGTATTAAAATTGTAATAATCCGTGAATTTTGAACATTTATATCTGTTTTACTTTTTATGAAATTTACTATCTCTTCAGGTACTGGTCTTTCTTTAACTATAAATTCAAATATTTTTTCAAATTGACCCCATTGCCTATAAAATACAGAATCATAAATATTATATACTGGAGGAATTTCTTGCAAAAATATCTTTTTTTCTTCCTCAGTTTTCAACTCATCGATAATTGTCAAATCTCTGTTTATGATTATATCTTCTTGAGCTATTTCATTTACATCTAGATTTACTTTAATATTATTGACAACAAAAATTTGGAACAATAAATAAAAAATTAAAAACAATATATATAAAGAAAAAAATATGACAATTTGAGAATTTTTTTCTGACAATAATTGAATCTTATTTTTGTATTCTTTGTTCATATTCTTCTAAAACATTTAACATCTTTCTAACCAAACTATGCCTTATAATATCTTTTTTTTCAAATTCTATAATTGAAATTTCTTTTATGGATTTGAATAATTCTATTATAGATGAAAGACCCGAATCACTTTTTTTTTCTAAATCGATTTGAGTTATATCTCCAGTTATTATAACCTTGGAATGAAATCCCATTCTTGTTAAAAACATCTTTAGCTGAGAATAAGTGGCATTTTGGGCTTCATCCAAAATGATTATTGCATCATTTAAAGTTCTACCTCTCATATATGCCAATGGAATTATTTCTATTATATCTGAATGAATAAGATATTCATAAGTTTGAGATCCAACTATGTCAAAGATTGAATCATATAAAGGTTTAAGATAAGGACTTATTTTCTCAATAAAATCGCCTGGCAAAAATCCTAATTTTTCTCCAGCCTCAACAACAGGTCTTGTAAGTATAATCCTTTTATAATTATTTAAAAAAAGTTGTTGTAAAGCAAATCCTACAGCAAGATAAGTTTTACCAGTTCCAGCTGGACCATAGCATATGGTTAGATCATAATTTGCCATTGACTCAAAATAATGAATCTGATTTTCAGTTTTAGGTTCAATTTTTTTGCCAATTCTTTGAAGTTTTATGGAATTTTTGATTCTGTTTTCAGAAGTTAAAAGATTATTCTGCTGAGCCTGCTCAACTAAAAGTCTTACTTCATCAAAAGGTATATGTCCATTTTTTTTTGCTATAGAAACTAAGTTTTCAAAAATAGATATTATCAAAGATAATTTTTCTGGATATCCTTGAATAATATATTCATCATCACCTATATATATATCTATATCAAAGTATTTTTCTAAATAACGGATAATTGAATCATTTATTCCATTTATTATTGGTATTAGATTGCTATCGACTTTAATCTTTCCTTCTGATGATTTTAAAATATTATCTTTATTTTTACTTGATTTCATTAATAATTTTAACCGTTTATAATTACCCTATAAAATTTATTTTTGAATAAATTAATATTGCAATAAATAATTTATAGAAATCAAAAATAATAAATGGTAAAACACCATTTAAAAAAGCTATATCAGGATTCATAAATCTTAAAAGTCCTAAAAAACCAAATAAGTAAATAATTGTTATTGCACTAATCCCTTTGATAGTCAAAAATAAATATCTTTGGATTTTTTTATTGTTAACTTTTGAAATATTTTTCTCCTCAACTGCTGTTAAACTTGAAAATAAGAAACCTATAATATATCCTCCTGTAGGCCCAAGTATAGTCATAATTCCATTACTATTTGAAAATACAGGAAGTCCAAAAATACCAGCAAGAATATAAGAAAAAATAGTTAAAAATGCTATTTTTTTATTTTCATTAAAAATAATAAAGAAAATAACTAACATCTGAAATGTAAAAGGAACAACTGAAAATGGCAAATAAAATTTAATTTTTGCAGATATGGATAAGCTTATAGTATAAAATAAAATCTTAATAAAATTATAAATAATAGAATTATTAAAATCTTTTGTATTAAGAATATTGTTTTTAAATTTACTTTCTAAAATATACATATTTTTCCCTTATAAAAAATATTCATGCACTTTT
>DAOOKC010000042.1:0-14295 GCA_035385485.1 Exilispira sp. | reverse complement strand
TATATCATATTTTTTTTTAATTTCTCTGACATTTGAGCAAATCACTTTAGAATTTTGAAAATTAAAATGATTTATTACCTTTTGTAAAAATTCTGATTTTAAATGGTTAGATTCTATCAAATCAATAGTTAATTCTTGATTTACTATTAATATTGGTATGGAAGGGAAGCCTGCACCTGCACCAACATCAGCAATTAATAAATTCTGATTTTTATATTTTTCAAGTAGTGGCAACAATGTTAGAGAGTCGTAAAAATGTTTTTCATTAAATTCTTCTTCTTTTATCGTGGTAAGTCCACATATTTCATTATCCTTTAAAATTAATCTTTTATAATCATTAAATTTATCAATATTTTCTAAGAAAAATGGTTCAATTGATTTTTTTTCAATTATCATAATGTTTCACGTGTAACATTTATTTTTTAAATTTTCTTAATTCATTATCAATTGTTATTATATCTACTGGTTTTAATCCAGGTATTGAAAAGAGATCTTTAAATCTTTTTGGTCTATACATATTTAACCTTTGTTTTGTTTCAAAGGATAAATTTCCTATTTTATTGTAATCAAAATCCTCTGGTATTTCAATATCTTTTTTATTATTTACTCTATTTTGAAGATTTCTTTCATGCTCAATATAGCCTTCATATTTTATATCTATATATATAGATTCTGCTATATCTTTAATTTTTATTTCTTTGCAATATTTATCATAAAATTGCTGGAAATCTATAATACCCTGTTTGATAACAAGATCTAATGACATTTTTTTTGTTATTTTGTTTTTAGTTTTATCAATTTCATAATCGTTTTTTAATTTATTATTTTCTATATCATTTTCTAATTCATATTTAATATAATAAATCTCTTTTTGTAAATCTTTTTTCCTTCTTAATTCTTCTTCTATAATATCTTCTATTTCTTTATCTAATAATTTATATCTTTTGGAATATTCAAAAAGTCTCTCATAAGCATTATCATGTCTAATCTCTAATCTTGATTCAGCCCTAGCTGTAAATAACCTATATGGTTCATCGACACCTTTTGATACAAGATCATCTATCATTACTCCAATATAAGACTCATTTCTTGATAAAATAAATTTTGGTTTTTTTAGTATTTTTAAGGCAGCATTTATGCCTGCGATAAATCCCTGCCCTGCGGCTTCTTCATATCCCGAAGTACCATTTATCTGGCCCGCAAAAAATAAATTATTAATTTTTTTATACTCGAGACTATGATCTAGTTGAGTTGGATCAATAATATCATATTCTACCGCATATGCGGGTTTTACTATCTTTATATCTTCAAAACCTTCGATAGTTTGTAAAAGCTCCTCTTGATATTTTTCTGCTAAAGATGTTGATATTCCATTTAAATAAACTGTTTCGGAACTCACACCTTCAGGTTCAACAAATATCTGATGAGAAACTTTATCTTGAAATTTAAATACCTTATCTTCAAAAGATGGGCAATACCTTGGTCCAATGCCTTTAATAAGACCAGAATAAAGTGGGATTTCATCCTTATGATCTATTATGATTTTTTTTGTTTTTTCATTACTATGTGCAATATAACAAGGTAAAATTGGAAGTATATTTATATTATTTTTAATTGAACTAACAGAAAAAAATAGTGGTTCATTCGAACCTTCCTGTTTAATTAGTTTTTGATAATTTATAGAATTTTTCTTAACTCTTGCTGGGGTTCCAGTCTTAAATCTTTTCATTTTAATATCTTTATTTATAAGAGATTGTGATAAATCTATGGAAGAAAATTCACCAATCCTTCCTCCATAAGTTTTGAATTTACCAATATAAATCTGACCATTTAAAAATGTCCCGGTTGTAAGAATTAATGCCTTAGAATAATATTGCATTTGCCTTTTAGTATATATAACAAACTTTTCTTCTGATATAACCTTGAAATCTATTATCTCATCCTGAATAATTAAAATATTTTCTTTTGAACCAATATAATCTTGAGCATTCCTTGAATATATATATTTATCTGTTTGTTGTCTAATTGCCTGCATCGCAGGACCTTTTTTTGTGTTCAATTTTTTATATTGAATAGCCGACTTATCGGCAATTTGAGGCATTAAACCACCAAAAACATCTAATTCCCTTACCACAATCCCTTTAGCTATACCGCCTATTGAAGGATTACAGGACATCTGTCCAATAGTATCATGATTTAAAGAAAATAGTCCAACAATTAATCCAAACTTTGATGCTACATGAGCAGCCTCTAATCCTGCGTGTCCTCCGCCACAAATTATAATATCAAACTCAAACATCTTTTTGCTCCAACCTAATTATAGATAAATTATAATAAAGTAAAGAGTAAGAAAAATTTAATAATTTAAATTTGACAAATAAAATTAAATATGTATAAAAAATTTAATTATTAAAAAATATTTTATTTACTATTTTTTCTTTTATGCATATTTTATATGATATATGATTTTGTTATGGAGGTTGTGTTTTGTTCACTATTAGTCTTTTTGATTCAATTGAAGAGAAGATAATTGTTGAAACCGGAGAATCTTATTTTAAAAAAAATTATATAAAAGACTTCGATATTCAGAAGGTTTCAGACGATTCTCTTCTAATAAAAGGAACTTTACTGATCGATGATAAATCTTTTTCACCTGAAATTTTAATTCATCTTCCAGATGGTTCTTTCTCGACCTCTTTTTGCACATGTGAAGATTTCGGTGAATTTTGTTCACATAGAACTGCAATTATCTTTAAGTTTATAGAAGATAGTAGTTTATTTTTAAATGATGATAACACTCTTAATAATGATAAATTTGTTGATTATAAAAGAAGTCTCTCTAAACTAAGATTTTTTAAGTCAATTCAAAGAATTATCGAAAAATATTCTATTAAACTTGTTCTTATTATTGATGATTTTTTTAATCAGGAACTTAGATTCAAAATAGATTTTTATAGAAATGACACAAAAATAAATTTTTATACAGATATTTCATATAATGAAAAATGGGATGAACAGAGAAACTTTAACTATACTCTTTTTCCAATGAAAGATAGATTGATTATAAAAACTATCCAAGATTGGCTTGAACATATACCAGAAGAAGATTTCCTAATACCAAAAGATAAAGTAGATCAATTTATTAAGTTGATCTCTGATTTCCCTGAATTATATTATTCAAAGGATAAGAAATTTTCTATTTCTAAAGACTACTTAAAACCCAACTTAATTGTTAGATATACTAATAAAAATGGTGAGGTTAATGTTAAGTTCGAAAAAAGTATAAAAATAATAGATGGAAATTTCCACCAGTGGGTAATGCAAGATGATGTATTATATCCTTTAAGAATTAAACTTCCTGAATCGGTCTGGAATTTTTTAATAAATGATTCAATTATCCTTAATCAATCAGAAATTGCTGATTTTTACTATGATGTTATCCCCAAAATCAGTCATTCTTTCAACATAGATTTTAAGGGAACTATAGAACTTGAAAATGTTAAAAACAACTCATATTATTTTGAATGTGATTATAATGGCAATATAGTTATCTCTCCAAAACTTGCTATCTATTGCGATGATGATACTCCATGTATATATGATTTTATATTTGGATCTCAAGAGAAAATTTATATCACTTTGTTTAAGAATAATAAATACTTTGTTTGTAAAAGAAATCTTTTACAGGAAAAAAAGATATTGATTATCTTAAAACAATACAATTTTTCATTGATTGACAATAAATTTGTCCAAACAGATAAAATTAAATTTAAAACTTTCTTAGAGGAAGGTCTTCCTAAATTAAAGCAGGAAGGTGAAGTTTTTTTTACAGAAGAATTCAAAAAAATAATGATTGAAAAGAATTACATTTCAGTCGAACTTGATTTTGAATTTGACGAAGAGGAATCCTCATCTTTGAAAATTCATGAATATTATTTTTTATCTGATGGAACCAAGATTGATACTGAATCAATTGAGAAAATCGCTTCTAATAAAAGATTTATAGAAATTCAAAATACCACTACTGCAATTGAAAATCATAATGAAATTCGTCAATTAAAAAATCTTTTAAATTCTTTAGCTTCAAATGTTAAAAAGCTTCAAGAACAATTTTTAACAAAAATACATATTTCTCATTTCTTATATCTTTATGATGAAATTACCAAAATAATGCAATTATCACCTGAAACAAAAATTAATCTTAATCTTCCTTCCAAACTACAAAAAATGATAGAGATGAGAGATGCATTTGTTAAAAACAATGATATATCAGTATTTAAGAAAAAAGTATCGATCCCTTCTAATGTCAAAGATATATTAAGAGGTTATCAGAAATTTGGTTTTTTCTGGTTTCATTTTCTTAAAGAATTTAATTTTGGTGGTATTTTAGCAGATGACATGGGCCTTGGTAAAACGCTTCAGGTTCTTACTTTTATTAAAAGTTTGGACTCTGCAAAGCCATCTTTGATAATCTGCCCTACATCTCTACTTTTTAACTGGGAAAATGAAATAAATAAATTTTTCCCAAATACTAAAATTTTAACTATTAAGGGAAATATTAACGAAAGAAAAAATGCTATTTCACATATTAATAGATATGAAATAGTCATAACCTCTTACTCTTTAATAAGAAATGATATAGAATTATATGAAATATATGATTTTGAAGTCATAGTATTGGACGAAGCCAACCACATAAAAAATCCTAATACCAATGTTTCTAATGCGGTAAAACAACTAAATGGTAACTATAGATTTGTCTTAACTGGAACTCCTGTTGAAAATAATCTAACTGAATTGTGGTCTATTTTTTCTTTTGTTTCACCAATGCTTTTAGGTAAATTTAAACCTTTTAAAGACTATTATATTGATAATTTTACTGATAATAAATTAGACGAGTTAAAATCCAAAATTTCTCCCTTTATTTTAAGAAGAGTAAAAGATGATGTCTTGAAAGAACTTCCTCCAAAAATTATTCAAACTTTCAAGTCTGAACTTTCAGAAGTACAAAAGACTATGTATCAGGAAATCCTAGCAGAAGTCAAAGAAAACATAATGAATAGAATAAGAAGAGATGGATTACAAAAATCAAAAATACATATTTTAACAGCACTTTTAAAATTAAGGCAAATTGCAAATCACCCAGGTCTTATAAATAAAACTTTATTAAATGAGCCAGATATTTCTGGGAAAACTGAATTGTTAAAGGAAATTTTAATAGAATCTGTTGATGCGGGACATAAGATAATTGTATTTTCACAATTTACTCAAATGCTTTCAATTCTTGAAAAAGAAATAAAGGGATTGGAATTTGATTATTCATATCTTGATGGTTCTACCCCTGAAAAACAAAGACAGGAAGAGGTTAGAAAGTTTAAAGAAACAAATATACCAATTTTTCTAATAAGCTTAAGAGCAGGTGGATATGGTTTAAACTTGCCCGAAGCAGATATCGTAATAATTTTTGACCCATGGTGGAATCCTATGGTAGAGATGCAGGCAATAGATAGAGCCCACAGAATAGGACAAAGCAAGATTGTCAATGTTTATAAACTTATATCCAATAATACAATTGAAGAAAAGATTTTACAACTTCAGGATAAGAAGAAAAAACTTTTTGATTCTGTAATGAATGTAAATAATCTATTCAAAAATCTTACTGAAGAGGATATCGAAGAATTTTTCTCATAATTTCATAACTATAATTTTACTATTCTTCCTCAGGTTCTATTAAAGAAAGGGTACTATCTTCTTCATCCTCAGAAATAGAAATTTTAGAAATATCTGAAAGTAGATCATCTTTATCTAAGCTAAGTAGTTTAATCCCTAATGTATTTCTATTCTGTACCTTTATTTTTGATACTAATGTTTTAAATGTCTTTCCATTTTTTGTTATAAGTATAATAACATCATCCTGAGAAACATTTGTAACAGCAAGAATTTTACCAGATTTCTCTCTATTTGATACACAAAGAACACCTTTTACACCTCTATTTGTCAGTCTGATCTGCTCATGAGGAATTCTTTTTGCATATCCTTTTTCTGAAACAATAAGTATATGTTTGTCTTTTTCAGCTTTTGTCATGTTGACTACATAATCACCGTCGCTAAGAGAAACTCCTTTTACACCCATGGCTGTTCTTCCAATATCATTTATTAGATTAATTGAAAATCTGCAAATATAACCAAAAGCAGTTACGATTATTACCTCTTCATTCTTCTCCATTATTATAGAATCGACCACGACATCATCGTCAGCAAGCTTAATACAATTAATTCCTGTGCTTTTTCTTGTATTTATTAAAGCCAGTTCCATTTTTTTAATTATGCCTTTTTTAGTAATAAAGACAAAATATGAATCTTGAGGAAATTCATTTACAATATTAATTGAATTTATATTTTCATCTTCTTCTAATTTTAAGAAAGATGAAATATGTTCACCATGATGTCTAAACTCTGAATCAGGGATATCATTAATCATTAAATGGTAAGCTCTTCCTTTTGATGTTATGAATACAAGGTTATCTGTGGTATATCCATGCAAAATTGTTTTAACAGTATCTCCTTCTTCAAGCTTAACACCTTTTTGACCTTTAGAGCCTCTATTTAATGTTTTAAATTTGGTGGAAGAAACTCTTTTTATATAACCATTCTTGGTTAATATAACTACGACCTCTTCTCTTATTACATCAAGGTTAAAATCATCACTTTCGACCCCTAATATTATCTTCGTTTTTCTCTCATCTCCAAAATTTTCTTTGATTTTAATAAGTTCATTCTTTATCTCATTGTTTATCGAAAAATCATCTTTTAATATGTCTTCAATTCTCTTTATCTCTAAAAGAATTTGATTATGTTCTTCTTCTATTTTATAACTTTCAAGATTTGTAAGTTTCTGCAATCGCATATCTAAAATAGCTTCTGCTTGTATTTTAGAAAGTCCAAATATACTCATCAAAGAATTTTTTGCTGTAGGAGTGTCCTGAGATTTTCTAATTGTAGCAATTACCTTATCTATATTATCAAGTGCAATTAATAACCCTTCCAATATATGAAGCCTATCTTTGGCTTTTTTTAATAGATAGTTATATCTATTTATAAAAATCTGTCTTCTAAATTCAAAATAATCTTTAATTATTTCTTTAAGGTTGTATGTTTTAGGTTCAGTCTGGTGAATCGCAACAAAATTTGCATTATAATATTTTTGTAAAGAAGTGTGTTTATATAATTTAGCAATAACAACTTCGGGTTTTTTACCTTTTTTTACTTTTATTAAAACTCTTATACCTCTTTGATCAGATTCATCTCTAAGATTGGCTATTTCCTCAATAACACCATCTCTTGCAAGTTGAGCTATTTTTTTAATAATTAAGGCTTTGTTTTCTTGATATGGAATATCATTAATAATTATTGCATCACCATCTTCCTGTTTTTCCGTAGATATTCTAGCTCTTAAAAGAACTCTTCCTTTACCAGTTAAATACATGTTTTTCATTTCATCATCGGCTATGATGATACCCCCAGTAGGGAAATCTGGTCCTTTAATAATTGGTAAAAGTTCCTCGCTTGTCGCATCTGGTTTATCTATTAAATATAACAAAGCATCTATAACATCATTTAAATTATGTGGCGGAATAGATGTTGTCATACCTACAGCAATACCTTCGGCTCCATTAACTAAAATGTTTGGAAATTGTGCTGGTAAAACTTCTGGTTCATCTAAAGATTCATCAAAATTTTTTCTAAAAGGAACGGTCTCTTTATCTAGATCATTTAATAATTGTTCGGTGATCTTTTCAAGTTTTGCCTCGGTATATCTCATTGCTGCTGGAGTATCACCATCTATAGAACCAAAATTTCCTTGACCATATATTAAAGGATATCTAAGAGAAAAGGATTGAGCCATTCTAACTAAAGTTTCATATATTGCCTGATCTCCATGAGGATGATATTTACCTAATACATCTCCTACAATTCTTGCACATTTTTTTGTTGCTTTATCATAAGTTATGTTTTGATCATACATAGAATATAGTATTCTTCTATGTACAGGTTTTAATCCATCTCTTACATCTGGTATTGCTCGACCAACTATAACTGAAAGTGAATATACAAGATAGGAATTTTCAATCTCATCTTGAATTGGCACAATAGAAATATTATTCTTAAAATTCTCTATTTTATCCATTTTGGTATCCTTAAAAATTAAAGTAATCTATCCAACTAAAATTAATTATTATTCATTTAATTATATTTTTTTTACCTTTATATATCTTTGACTAAATATCTAACTTAGATTTATCAAAACTTACAGATTTACTGGAAATAAAATCATATCTTGGTTTAACATATTTTCCCATAAGGACTTCAAACATCATATCTGCAATAAGTGCATCTGTTATTTTGACCTGAATCAGTTTTCTTGTTTCTGGATTCATTGTTGTTTCCCAGAGCTGTTGTGGCATCATTTCACCAAGACCTTTAAACCTTTGAATCTCAAAGTTTTGATCTTTTTTCATGGATTCTAAAAATCTATTTTTCTCTTCATCATCATAAAGATATATCTGTTTTTTGCCTTGTTTATAGGCATAAAGTGGAGGAACTGCTAGATAAACAAATCCACCATTTATAATTTCTGGTAGAACCCTATAAAAAAATGTTAGAAGCAAGGTTCTAATATGAGATCCGTCTACATCGGCATCTGCCATGATTATTATTTTATGATACCTTAAATTGTCAATGTTAAAGTTGTTTCCAATACCTGTTCCAAGTGTATCTATAATAGGTTTTAATTTTTCATTTGTTTGAGCATTTTCAAAATCAGCTTTTGAAACATTAAGCATCTTACCCCATAGAGGTAAAATTGCCTGAAATCTCCTATCTCTACCCTGTTTCGCAGAACCACCAGCAGAATCTCCCTCTACAATAAAAAGTTCTCTTTTAGAAGGATCTTGTTCTGAACAATCAGCAAGTTTTCCTGGTAGAGAATCAGATTCTAAAAATGATTTTACCTTTGTTTTTTTATCAATTCTCTGCTGATATTTAATATATGCTTTTTTTGCTAAAAATTCTATAAGTTTCATGAAATCATTTTCATTATTCTCAACTTCTTTTTTTAACCAACTTTTAACTTCAGTATTTACAAGTTTTTTAATATATTCATTACCAAGTTTTTCTTTTGTTTGACCCTCAAATTGTGGATCTTGCATTTTTATTGCAACTATAGCCACAAGACCGGAATCTACTTCTTTTGATGGAGTTATACCCAACTCTTTATAATTGTTTTTTAACTTAGAGTTTTCGAAAAGATTATCAAAAATTTCTTCACATGCTGATTTAAATCCAATTACATGCATTCCGCCTTCATAAGTTCTTATGTTATTCACAAATGAGTATAAAATTTCATCATCTGTATCGTTATATGTGAAGGCAATTTCTATTTCAACCATTTTATTGTTTTCAGTCTTATATTCATTTTTGAAGTATAATGGTGAGCTAAATATTGACTTGTTTTCATCATTCAGGAATTTAACGTAATCTACAAGACCGCCTGGATTTTGAAATATATCTATTTTATTTTCAGGTTTAAAATTAAATTGAATTGTTATTTTATTATTTAAATAAGAAAGCTCTTCAAATCTATTTCTTAAAATTAAATATTCAAATTCAGTATCTTTAAATATTTCTTTATCGGGCTTAAAAAGTATTTTTGTGCCTCTTTTTGTTGAACTACCAAGTTTTTTGACGGGCTCGATAGGAATACCTCTTCTACATTCTATAAAATATTCACCATTATCTCTATATACCCATACCTTGATATATTCCGATAATGCATTGACAACAGAAAGTCCGACACCATGAAGACCACCAGAAACTTTATATGCAACATTATCAAATTTTCCACCTGTAAACAACTCGGTTAAAACAAGCTCTAATGCAGAAACTTTTTCATCTCCTTTATCAACAAGATCGACCGGTATACCTCTTCCATCATCTTCAACAGTAACTTCATGATTTTCATTAATTTCTATTTTTATATTTGTGCAATAACCCGCAATTGCCTCGTCTATCGAGTTGTCAACAATTTCATAGACAAGGTGATGAAGACCTTTTGTCGAAGTATTTCCTATATACATTCCAGGTCTTAATCTTACATGTTCAATTGATTTTAAAAACTTTATATTTTTACCAGTATATTTATCTGACACTTTTATTCTCCTCTATTAATTGAAATTACAGGATGATTATTTTTTATCAACTAATATAAAAGTCTCTATTAAATTAGATAATTTTTCTTTTAATTCTTTATCTTCAATTTTTGATGTTTGTTTTTCTATAAATTCTTTTTCTTCAGAAGATAGCTTTTTATTAATATTTTTTTCGATAAAATATTTTGGAAGAAATTTAGATTTAATATCTTTTAAGTAGTTATTATATTTTTTATTTATGTTATTTAAAAGATGTTGCTTATAATTTAATATCTCACTTGCCCATAAAGGATTGTCTACTGCAATTATCAATATATTATTTGTAATATAAATTGGTTTACAATGTTTTTTTATACTTTCATTAAATAAAGATTTTGTAAAATTTAATATTTCCTTTTCAAATTTTGCTATTTCAAAAATTTTTTTTATATTCTCTGGTAAAATATCTTCTATAGAAAATATTTTTTCTTTCATAGATTAATTTCACCAAAATCTTTATCAATTTGAATATTTTCATGTTGAGAGATTATTATAGTCATTTCATCATTAAAGTATGATATCAATTTTTTTGAAGAACTTAAATCTAAAGGTAAAAAAAAATCATCAAACAAAACAATTGGATATATTTTTTGTTCATTATATACTTTATTAATAAAAAAAAGGAAAAGATAAAAATAGAATTTATAAAAATCTGAGGTTGCACCACTTTCTATAAGTTTTTTATTATTATCAATCAAGCTATAAAAATCATTGTGTGGACCAAAATATTTTTTTTGTTCGATTTCAATAGAAAAATTTTTTTCATAAAACTTTGTAATCATTTCAACATTCATATCAGAAAATTTTGAATGATATTCAATATTATAATTACTATATTTCGAAATAAACTGATTTATCTGATTTATTATATCCATCCTTTTTGAATTTACATATTTAGTATATTCTGCAAAATTTGTTACTAAATTAAAATACAAATTTTTTTTAGTATTAAAATCAATATTAGAATAAATAATTTCCTTTTTTTTCTCAATTATCTTTTTACAATGAATAAGATAATATAGATATTTTTTATCGTAAGAAGATATTAATTCATCTATTGTTTTTCTTCTAAAATCAGTTTGAAATATAAAATTAAAAAGATTTCTATTATATAAAATAAAAATTTCGGGGTTAATTATATCATTTTTGCTTTTTTCTTCATTTTTAAAATAAGATTTAATACCTTGTTCATTGTATATTAATTTTTCAGTAATTTTATCTTTTAATTCAATACTAAAAAATTTCTGCCCTTCTTTGATACAGTTGTTTAATGAATTTGTTCTAAAACTTTTACCAGTTTTTAATATATATATAGCTTCAATAATAGAGCTTTTTCCAGATTGATTTTTACCAGTAATAAAAGTTATAGGCTTTTCAAAATAAATATTTTTTTGATCAAACAATCTGAAATTAAAAATATTAAGTAAAAAACTCATTATATTTTATTTATATTTTAACAGGAACTGTAATAAATATATAACCATAATCCTTTTTTTCTTCAAAAGGCATAAAGAAGATTGCCTTTTGAGGATTATTAAAACAAAGTTTAAACATTGAACAATCAATTACTCTTGTAAAATCAGCAATATTTTTATATGAAACAGCAAATTCAACAGGTTCATTATCATAATCAATTTCAAAGTTAACTTTACCTTTACCAATATCTGTTTCAATATTTGATATTATCATTGTATTTTTTTCCATCTTTATAAGAATGGTATCTTCATTCGAAAACATAGATGATATCATTTTAAGGTTTTGATTGAAGATATCTTTTTCTATTATAGCTGTATAAGTAAAAGTATCCTGTAAAAGTGTTCTATAATTTGGAAATTTAGGTTCTAATAGATGACTCATATATTGGATTGATCCAATTTCAATACTGAATTTTTTTTCTGTTAAAGATATTTTGAATTTTTGATCTGCTGAACGAACTTTAAGTATTATATTCATCATCTTCTTTGGTATTATAGATATAAGATCAGGTAATTCTTCAAAATTTTTACATACAGCAAGTCTTTTTTTATCAGTTGCGACAACATTAATTTTATTATCTTTTTTTTCAACCATTACTCCTGCTGTAGAAAATTGCTTATCTGCTTCATCAGATGCAGAAAAAATTGTCTTATGAATCATATCTTTAAAAATTTGAGAATCAACTTCAAAACTATTATCAAAAGATATATCAAAAGATATATTGTATTCTGTATAATCCATCGTTTTTAATTCAAATTCAAATGAATGATTTTCAGAATATATAATTAATTCATTATTCTCATTGGTTTCAAAATAAAGCAAGGTGTCTGGAACTGATTTAACAATATCAAATAATTTTTTAGCATTAACTAAAGTTTTACCTTTTTCCGTAACATTTGCATCATCATAAGCTTTAAAAAAAGTAACAGAATCGGTGGCTGAAATAATTATTTTTCCTTCTTCAGCTTCTAATAAAAGATTTGAAAAAACTAAAGAAAAAGTCTTTTGCTCAATAACTGAATCTGCTTGTGAAAGAAGTTCTGCTATTTTGAATTTTTCAATGCTAAACTTCATATTATTCCCCTAAAAAATTTTATATTAAATAATATTTTATTCAATAAATAATATTCTATTATTCAGTTTTTTGTTAATTCATTCAATATTTTATTTTCTTTTAACTTTTAAAAATAATTTTGAAAAATTTCTTTTTATTTATCCTTTATTTTAAAATGATTTAATTTTAATACTAATATTAAAGCTTGTTAATATGTTAATAATTTATATAAGTTATGGGTAATTCATAATTTAAATATGTGAATAAAATTTTTATATTATCAACAAAATTATTTACATTTGTTAAAAATAAAAATAAATTTAATAATGAACCTACTTTTTCACATTTTTCACTTAATTCAAAAATAATATGTGCAATTTGTGAATTATTTATGAGGTAAGATCTTTGATCATCTCTTCAATTGAAATTCTTAGAAGTTCATCATCCTTCATTAAATCTGAAATTTTTTTGCATGCATGAATAATTGTTGTATGATCTTTTCCACCAAAAGAAAGACCAATCTCTGTTGTACTTGCTGATGTAAGTTCTCTACAAAGATACATTGCAATATTTCTTGCTCTTGAAATAGATGCATTTCTTTTCTTTGATTTTATGTCATAACTTGAAATTTTAAATGTTTCAGCAACTTTTCTAATAATATCATCGATCTGAATAATTTTTGTTTCATCTATATATTTAAATTGGTCTTTTAATACTTCTTTTGCCTGTTCTAATGTGATTGAGTTTATATCGATTTTAAATATATCGCAATATGCAATAATTTTTATTAATGCAGATTCAAGTTCTCGAATTGATGATTTAACATTTTTTGCTATAAAATGTAAAATTTTTTCATCGACATTTCTTTTTTCATAATCACACATTTTTTGTAAAATTGCTACTCTTGTTTCATAGTCCGGGGGAGTAATTTGAACTGTTAAACCCCATTCCATCCTATTTCTTACTCTTTCTTCAAAATCTTTTAAGTCTTTTGGTGGTTTATCGCATGTAAAAACCATCTGTTTTTGAGCTTGATATAAAGAATTGAAAGTATGAAAAAACATTTCCATAGAAGCATCTTTCTGCTCAAGATATTGAACATCATCAAGAAGCAGAATATCTGTATTTCTAAATTTCATTCTAAAAGAATTCATCTGTTCATTTTTTAATGAATGAATAAATTCATCAATAAACTGCTCTACATGCATATATAATATTTTTAGGTTGCTTTTATTTGTAAGTATATAATTCGCTATTGCTTGTAAGATATGTGTTTTTCCTAGACCAACCCCTCCATAGATAAATAATGGATTCATATGCTGACCGGGAGCTTGAGCAACTCTTAAAGCAGCTGCTGCACAAAATTGGTTGTTTTTTCCAATAACAAAATTATCAAAAGTATATCTTGGATTTAAATAATTTATCTGATTAAAATTGGAAATATCTTGAGAAGAATAAACATTAATTTTGGAATCTTTATCTGTTTTGCTCTTATTTATAGGTTGACTTTCTTCTTTT
>DAOOKC010000041.1:0-14800 GCA_035385485.1 Exilispira sp. | reverse complement strand
ATTACCTTTTTGCTTTCAATTAAAAATGGTGATAAAATAAGCCTTTATGTTTTTCTTTTTTCAGCGATTTTAATTTTAATTATAAGACAGATATATAAAGTCAAAATAGAAAAAGATTGAAAAAAATAACTAAGAATAAAATAAGGAATTTCTATGAAAGAAAAATATCGGTTAAATGAGAATCTTGTGGATGATTTTGTCGAAAACAGAGAAAGATTAAACCAAATTGTTCTTGATAGAGCAGATAATGTTATTAAAAGGTTTTATAGTCTTGATTCACAGGTTTATAGGGATTCTACATTAAGTTCTAAAGTCAAAGAGATGCTTGGTTTAGTTTCTTCACTTGTCTTAAGGTGTGACGATTGTGTGAAGTATCACTTAAATCAATGTTTTGAAAATAAAGTTACGACAGGAGAGATAATAGAAGTCTTGTCGGTCGGACTTGTTGTCGGAGGTTCAATAGTTATTCCTCACCTAAGAAGAGCAATGGAATTTTGGACTGCTTTAGAAAAAAAAAGATTTGATAAACTATATATGGAAATTAAAAAGGAATTTGAATTAAGACTTTATAATTTAAAAAAAGATAATAATGCTAATAATAATCAAAAAATTTCAAATAGTGAAAAAGCGAATGAAGAAGTAAAATTAAAAGATGATCTATTAAAGTTTATTTGTAATGTTTGTTCAAAAAATATTCCATATTATAATTGGTTTGGATTTTATCTTGTGGATAATGAAAATAAAAATCTTTTAAATCTTGGACCTTTTGTGGGAGAAGAGACAGAACATACTAAAATTCCTTTTGGAAGAGGAATATGCGGGCAAGCAGCCGAAAAGATGCATACCATTATTGTTGATGATATTTCAGAAGAGAAAAATTATCTTGCATGCAGTCTGAAAGTCAAATCGGAACTTGTTACACCAATATTAAGAGGTGATAAAGTTCTTGGAGAAATAGATATTGATTCTCATTACTTAAATGCATTTTCTCAGCTTGATAAAGAATTTATTGAAAAGTTAGCTAATTTAGTAGAACCAATTTTATAATTTTTTTGAAAAGGTATTTTTGTAAAATTTTTCGAAGTTAAGTTTATGATTAGTAAAATCTTTAAAAAGTAAGAGTTATATGAGGTAGATTAATGAATAAAGAAATAGAACTTCGAATTAAAAGACTTCGTGATAGATATAAAGAATTTGGTGAAAGATATGGCAAAAATAGATTCAATCTTGAAAAATTTGAAGAAAGATTTCAAGAAGCATTAAAAAGTAGATATAATTTAGAAATATTTGTATCAGCAGAAGAAGAAGCCTTGAATCAGCTTTATCATGAAGTTATTAATCCAAAAATCGAAAAAGAAAAAGATAAATATGAATCTTCATTTTTGAAAAAGGTTGATAAGATTCTTGAAGATTATGATGAAAGGATAAAATCATATCCATATATAGATTTTCATCCCGATGCAAATGAAGAACTTAAATATCTTTATGGTGCAATAAGACAGTTTTATTATAATATTTTTCCTCTTTTAGAAATAATTTTTGGTTCAAGAGAATTGGGTACTAATATTATAAAAGATTTTTCTTTGTTTTATGGATTTATTGATTATTTTGGGCGAGAGGTTCAAAATGGCTATTCAAGAAGAATAGAAGATCATATTATAAAGCTAAAACATTATTCATCTAATGAAGTGGAGCAGGATTATAGAAATATTATGATAGAAACAGCACAATATTTTAACAAACTTCATATTTTTTTGACAAAATATAAAAAAAATATTTATTCTGAAAAAGAGCTAAAAGTCCCCATTGAATTATTTGGAAAAGATAAGATGTCTTATTTAGAAATAATTGATTTTGTAATTGATTGGATTGATGATCTTTTTTATAATTTCAGGATAAAGTCTTTTATTTAAATTTCAATTTTCAATTATAAAAAATTTATCTATTTGTTATTGGGATAATATGTTCATAAACAACTATAATTATACTTAAAATAATTAGTTTAATTCTATTTTTTGTGACCTTGACTTTTTTTTTATAGAATATAATTTATTTCCACTCTTATCCTGTAAAAAATTACAGGATCAAAAGGCCATAGGAGGATTTATGCAAAAAAAATATGAACTTCTGATTATTTATTCCACAAAAGAAAAAAAAGATGTAAACTTGATGAAAAATTCATCAAGAGAAAAGATCGAAGCCCATAACTTTACTATACTTTCAGAGCAGGAAATGGGCAACAGAAATCTTGCTTATCCAATAAATAAGCAAAAAGAAGGATTTTATCAAATCTTTTACATTAGCCCCAAAAATGAAAAACCAGAAGTAAATGAGTTATTAAAGGATTTCAGAAGAGATCCAGATATTTTAAGACCTTTAATTTTTGTTTATGATGAAGGAAGGATTGAAAGAGTTAAACAGAAAGAAGAAGAGTTCAAAAGAAGAAAAATAGAACTTGAGAACAAAAAAAGAATGCAGGCTGAACAGGCTAACTCTCAGAATATAACTGAAGAAACTTTTCAAAATCCAGAAATGAAAGAAGAAGGAAAAGATGAGTAATGATATTAATAAATTAATTATTTCGGGGCGTTTAATTAAAGATCCTCAAAGAACCGAAGTAATGACTCAAAATGGTCCGATTACTCTTTTAAGATTTACAATTGCAAATCAAATTTATAGAAATAATGAAAGTAACTTTTTTGATTGCAATTTTTGGGGAAAGAGGGCTGATTATTTTTCTAACAAACTGAATAAAGGTACTCATGTTGTTATCGAAGGTGAATTAAAACAGGATAGATGGAAAGATAAAAACACTTCTGAGAATAAATCAAGAATAGTTATAAATGTAGTAAGCATTTTTATTTTCAATTCAGAAAGGTTTGGGCCTTCTAAAAATCCTGAATCTCCAAATAAAGAAAACCCAAATAATGGACACTATCAGCAAGATATTGGACAAGATAATATACCAATTAAAAAAGCAGATGAAATAGTGGGTGAACAGATAAACACCGATATTGAAAATTTCAATGGATTTAATGAAAATGAATTTAACGATATTGATGATTATGATGGTTTAGATTCCTATGAAAATGAAAACAACAATTATTATCATTAAAGGAGATATTGATGGATAAATATAATAATGATATGCTAAAAAACAATTCTAAAAGAAGACATATGTTTAGAAAAAAAGTATGCGTTTTTTGTAAGGAAGGGATTTACTCTGTTGATTATAAAGATATATCTTTCTTGCAAAGATTTATAATGCCAGTTGGCAAAATATTACCAAGAAGAATAACAGGTACATGTGCTAAACATCAAAGAATGGTTGCTGCTGCTATTAAAAAGGCAAGAATGGCAGCTCTTTTACCTTATAAAAACATTGAATAAAAATACTATTTTTGAATAAAAATATTAAAATAGGATTGTTTGGTGCAAAAAAAACAGGTTATCTATTTATCATTTATATCATTGCTTTTTTCTCTTATTTTCCCTTTTTTAGCTATAGCACCTGTAGTGTATTTTATTCTTTCTAAAAACAATTTAATAAACTGGATTATCTTCTTATCTATTTTTTGCATCGGACTTCTTTTAATTTATTTTATTGGATATTTTAATTCTTCTTTATCTTTGGAAGCAACCGCATTAAGTTATTTATATAATCTTATCCAATTTCTATTATTACCTTTTTTATTTGCTTTTATATACTATTTTTTTATTCTTGCATATAAAAAATATAACTCATCTTTAATATTATTTATTGTTCTTTCAGCAATACCTTTTGCTGTTTTAATCATATTTTCTTTAATTTTATTAAAATCTAAGGGCTTTTCATTTGTTCAATTTTCACCGACTTTTGAAAATCTTTTTGGTAAAGATTACTCACAGTACAATATTGAGGCTATTTTCCAGAACCTTATAAATAAAGAGATACCTAAAAGTATTTCTCTTATATCTATCAGCCTTGCACTTATAGTTGAACAGCAACTGATTTCTTTTACAAAAAAATCTGAACCCTTGAAATATATAATAAAGCCTTTAGATTCTACTAAATTGGGTAAGGTTTTTTCATGGATAACAATAATAGTAATATATAGTTTGATTGCATTAAAATTTATATTAAAGATAAATAACTTTACTTTAGAATTGATTTTATTTAATCTTTTTTATTTGTTAACTACAATTCATTTTATCAATGGTCTTGGTGTTATAACTTTTAATTATAAAAAAAGAATAAAGCCAATAGTTGATAATCAGCTTGTTTTGCAATTGAAATCAAGACCATTAATTTTTTTATTGGTAATTATAGCCCTTTTTACTATTATTTTAATACTTATTCCTTTTATTTTATATATTTATTTTATTGTGGCTTTCGTTAGTGTTATTGATACTATCTATCCGCTAAGAAAAGAAATTAAATAGATGATTATTCAGGAGGAAAAAAATGGAAGTTATTTTATTAAAAGATGTTGAAAATTTAGGTTTAGAAGGTGAGATTAAAAAAGTCAAAAGAGGATATGCTAGAAATTATTTATTTCCTAGAAAATTTGCAGTTGAAGCAACTAAAGCAAATTTAAAGAATTTAGAATTAAGATTAAAATCATTGGAAGAATCTAGAAAAAGAAAGATTGCCACTGCTTCTGAAAAGAAAAAATTACTTGAGTCTCTGGTTCTTGAGATTAAAGCAAAAGCAGGTGAAAAAGGGAAATTGTTTGGTTCAATCACAACAGCTAATGTCGCTGAAAAATTAGCCGAAGCTGGATTTAATGAATTTGATAAGAAACATATAAGAATACCTCATATTAAAGAAGTGGGTACATATTTTGCTTCTGTTAAAGTTATTGAATCAATCCATGCCAATGTTAAACTTAATATTATTGGTGAACAAGAAGAAAAACCAGAACCTAAAAGACCACAAAAAAGATCTTATAAAGGTAAAAGACCTCAGAAAGAAGAATCTGATGTAAAAGATGCTGAAGAAAAAAATGAATAATAGAAATGAGTAATGGTTAATATATCAAAAATTCCACCCCAGAGTCTTGAGGCTGAAAAAGCGACACTGGGGTGTCTTTTACTAAATAGTGAGCTTCTTGAAACTTCTTCTGTTTTATCTGAAGATGATTTTAGTATCCCCGCTCATAGATTTATATTCAGAGCAATAAAAAATCTAATACACAAAAATCAACCTGTTGATATCTTAACAGTAGTTGAGCAGTTAAAAGCAGAAGAGCAACTTGAAAAAGTAGGTGGAGCATCATATATTTCTCAATTGCCAGAAATTGTGCCAACAACATCAAATTATAGCAGCTATGTCTCTATTATTAGAGAATTCGCTTTAAGAAGAAAGCTTATAGAAGTTGCAAATAGCATAATTGGTCAATCTTATGATAGTAATATTGAAATAAAAGAAATAATAGATAAGGTAGAACAGGAAATACTAAAAGTTACTGCTTATGATTATAAAGAACATTTTTTAATATTAAAAGAGATTATTCTTGATATATTAAATGACCTCGAAATGAGGAAAAAGACTGATTCTATTTATTCAGGGATTCCGACTGGATATCATTATCTTGATGAAATAACTTCTGGTTTTGATAAAGGTGATTTAATAGTTATAGCAGCAAGGCCTTCAATGGGTAAAACCACATTTGCACTAAATCTTGCTTTAAATATGGCAATGGATTATAATAAGACAGTTGGTTTTTTTTCTCTTGAAATGTCAGCAAAAATGCTTGGTTATAAGATAATATCCAGGATAGCACAGATTCCAGTTAATGATATAAGAAGGGGTAATATACCTATTTCAAATATACAAAAGCTTGTAGATGCCGTTTCTTTGATATTTGAAAAAAAAATAATTTTTGATGAAGCAGAATCAGTAACAATTTTTGACATAAAGCAAAGTGCAAGAAGACTAAAGTCAAAATATGGCTTAGATATTATCTTTGTAGACTATTTACAATTAATTTCACCTCCTCCGGGAGCTAAGATAGAAAATAGAGTACAGATAGTTTCTGATATTTCAAAAGGACTAAAACAACTTGCAAGAGAACTTGGAATTCCTGTAGTTGCATGTGCTCAGCTTTCAAGAGCCCCTGAAAAAAGGGAAAATAAAAGACCTCAGCTTTCAGATTTAAGAGAATCAGGTTCTATAGAGCAGGATGCAGATTTTGTTGGATTTTTATATAGAGAGGATTATTATAAGACAAAAGATGAGTCTAAAGACAGAGAACAAAGAGGAATAACAGAATTTATTATCGGAAAGCAAAGATTAGGAAGAAGAGGGGATATAATTAAATTTAATTTTATTGAAGAATATTCTCTTTTTAAGGAATTAGAAAATCAGGATATATGAGTAGTAAAAAGCCTATAAGGTTTAACTATCTTTTCGTCTATTCAACACTCTATTCAATTATTTTTGTTTTTCTATTTTTAGCATATAGACAACAACTAACTAAGTACACTAAGAACATAATATTTATAATAAATATCTTTATAATTCTTGGAGTTTTTAATCTTGAAATTCTAAGAAAGAAAGCGTTTTATACATTTAAGTTGTTTTTTAAAACTGGAGCAAAAATATATCTTTATTCTTTTGTTTTATTGATCTCGGGATGGTTATTTATAATAATTGGTAATAGATTTTCTGCTGAAACTATGCTTTTTTATCCTTTTGTTCTTATTGTTACTCAGATTGAAATATTTATATATATATTTTTATTTATAAAATTTTATTCTCAATATGTCGAATCTACTAAACTTGATGCACCTCATTTTGTAGTAATAGGATTTATAAGCCTTATAATAATTGGTGCATTTTTACTATTTGAGCCAATATCTCAAAAAAAAGAGATTTCTTTTATCGATGCATTATTTACTTCGACCTCTGCAGTCTGTGTAACCGGTCTTACAGTTAATAATATTACCGAAGCTTTTACTCCTGCTGGTTTAACTATTATTTTGCTTTTGATACAATTAGGCGGTCTTGGAATAATGGTTCTATATGCATCTTTTATACTGTTTTTTGTTGGTAGTCTTTCAATTAAAGGTTTTGACATAACTATTAAGTCTACTGAAATTTCTGCTAAATATAGTTCATTTCAAAGGACAATATTTTTCATATTAATATATACAATTATTATAGAATTTATTGGTGCATTATTATTAACTTTGAGATTAAGTTTTTTAGGTTTTCCTCTTAAAACTTCTTTAATCTTAGGAGTATTTCATTCTATATCTGCATTTTGTAATGCGGGTTTTAGCCTTTTTACAAATTCTCTTGTCAATTTCAAAGGGGATATATTAATAAACCTTACTATTATAGGTTTAATAACCTTTGGTGGTATAGGTTTTGTTGTAAATTATGATATACTTAAAAATCTTTTATATAAAATAAAAAAAGAAAAAAAATATGTTTCATTGACAGTCCAATCGAAGATGGTTTTAAAAATGTATCTATTTTTAAATCTATTTGGGGCTATCTTATTTTTTTTGATGGAAAATAAAGGAGTATTAAAAGGACTACTTCCACATGAAAAAGTTCTTGCAAGTCTTTTCCAGGTTGTAACAGCAAGAACAGCCGGTTTTAATACTGTTGATATATCTTCACTTTCAACATTATCAAAGACTTTACTTGAAATTCTCATGATAATTGGCGCATCTTCCGGTTCTACGGGTGGTGGTATAAAAGTAACTACTTTTTTTATTATAATATATACAATCGTATCATTTATTAGAGAAAAGGAAAATGTTAATGTTTATAATCATAAAATATCAAATTATCAGATAATTAAGAGTTTCTCATTGTTCTTTACTTATTTATTTGTAATATTGATTTCATATTCATTATTATTATTTTTTGAAAAGAGTAATCCTCAAAATCTTTTGTTTGAAACAATTTCAGCCCTGGGGACAGTTGGACTTTCAACAGGAATTACTTCTTCATTGTCAGATCCTGCAAAAATAATACTGACAGTGGTCATGTTCATTGGAAGAGTTGGACCTTTAACAGTATTTACTGCATTAAGCATTACAAAAAAACATGAACCGGTGGACTATCCCGAAACAGAAATAATGATTGGGTAGATATAGTTAAAAATAAAATAGGTTGGAGTAATCTAATATGAAAATTTTAATAATAGGACTGGGGACATTTGGAAAATCATTATTAGAGGAATTAAAAAGAGATGGAACATCTGAGATCGTTATTTTCGATAAAGATGAAAATCTTGTAGAATCAAATAAAGAAGGTGTTTCTTTCGCTTTAGCAGGTGATAGTATGAATATGCAAAGCCTTCAACAGCTTCCTACTGACATTGATGTTGCTGTGGTTTGTATAGGTACAGATATGTCAGCATCTTTGATAACCTGCCTTAATTTAAAAGAACTTCAGACTAATAGAATAATCGTAAGATCTTCATCTATATATCATTCAATGATTCTTGAAGCAATAGGTATTGATAAGGATGACATAATATTTCCTGAAGAAGAAGTTGGAAGAAGACTTGGTAAAAGATTACTAAATAGGCATGTTTTTAATAATATTACTCTAGCTGGGAATCATGTTTTATCTGAAATTAAAATTAAAAACCAATTTGTGGGTATGAAATTAAAAGATTTACATCTTAGGGAAAGATTTAAGATAAATGTTGTAGCCATTAAATATAGAGAAAAAGAAATATCAGATGATGGAGAAAATATTTATAAAGAAAGAATTTTAGATGTACCAGACCCCGATTATATCTTTACCCCTGATACAACTTTGGTAGTTGTTGGTGAAGAAAGTGCAATAGAAAGATTTAAGGAAGAACTATAATAAATTTTATAAATTTAATTATTTTGATAAACAGGATTATTTAGATTAATAAAATGTAATAGGTTTATATTTATCAAAATTTTAAAAGGAAATTTGAATGAATAATCATCAAAAAGTTTTGATAATCACGACAGGTGGAACAATTGCCATGGCAAAAGGTCCAGATGGAGGAGATGTCCCCGCATTAAATGGAGATTTGCTGATAAATCAAATACCAAAACATTTTTTGCCCGCAACAGTTGAAGTATATGAATATTCAAATAAGCCTTCTCCTCATATAACAATGGATGATATGGTAAATTTGTCATTAATAATAAAAGCAAATAAAGATAAATATGATGGTTTTGTTATAACTCATGGGACTGATGTTTTAGAAGAAACTGCATTTTTTTTAGATGTCGTTCTTCCTTCTTCTATTAAAGTTGCAATTACTGCATCTATGAGGGCTAATGATGATATAGGGGTAGATGGACCAAGAAATTTACTTTCAGCTATTAAAACTATTTTATCCCCTGAGTCAAATGGGTATGGTGTTATGGTTGTCATCAATGATGAAATACATGATCCTTATACTGTAACAAAAACTTATACTTCAAATGTTGCTACATTTCAATCTCCAGGGTTTGGGATGCTTGGTATTGTTGATGATGATAAAGAGTTTTTTGCAAGAGCTAAAAGAAAAAGAGTTGTAATAGAAACTGAAAAATATGAGAAAGATGTAATCCTTTATAAAACATATGTAGGTGATGATGGACAACTTCTTGAAACAATTTGCAAAAACATAAATTTTAAAGGAATTGTAGTAGAAGGTTTTGGAAGAGGGAATGTTCCACCAAAAGTCGGAAATATTTTGATAGAACTTGCTAAAAAAAATATACCAGTGGTAGTTTCAACTAGATGCCATCTTGGTAGAACTCTTGGAGTATATGGATATGAAGGAGGCGGAAAATATTTAGAAGATAAGGGGATAATCTTATCAAAAGACTTAAAACCTCATAAAGCCTTGATATTACTAAAATTGCTTTTAGGGACTGAATCACCAATAGAAAAGATAAAAGAGATATTTGATAATTTTTAGTTTTTATCTATTGAAAAAATAAAACTTTATTAAATTTTAAGTTGTAAAAAAGTTAAGTTTTGTTATTATATTTATGTCGGAGCGTAGCGCAGTTGGCTAGCGCACTACCTTGGGGTGGTAGGGGTCGCTGGTTCAAGTCCAGTCGCTCCGATTTTTTAATTATACTAATTCTTTTTTTTCAAAACGAAGTGAACAAATATAAAAATAAATCTAATATCCAAAACTTTACCCAATTCAAAAAAGGAGAATTTGATGATCTTAAATCAGATTTTTTTAATAGCTTTCTATCTTGTTGTTCCTTTTGTTTTTTTAGTTTTAGAGAAAAAAGTAAAGTTAATTCAAAAAATAAATCCTATAGTTATCCTTTATGTAATTGGGATAATAATTGGCAATATTAAATTAATACCTGAATCTTTTTTTGGCTTGCAGGATTTACTGAGCTCTGTTTCAATTTTGTTTGCTATTCCTTTAATTTTACTTTCACTTGATATTTTATCCTGGAAAAGATGTGCAAAAGCTGCTCTTATTTCATTTGGTGCAATTATAGTCGCAGATATTCTTGCAATTCTTATTGGATATCTGATTTTTAAAGATAAAATATCTGAAAGTTCAAAAATAGGTGGACTTCTTGTTGGAGTGTATACAGGTGGAACACCAAATCTTGCTTCTTTAAAAATTGCCTTATCTGTTAATCCTTCTACATATATTGCTGTGCATACTTCAGATATAATAATATCATCTATTTATCTTCTTTTTATAATAACAATCGCCAAAACAATATTTGGAAAATTTTTACCACCATTTAATAAGTCTGAAAAATTTGAAGAAATAACTGAAGAAGAAGAAAAAAAATATGAAGGAATTTTAACAAAGGAAAATATAATATCTTTTTTTAAGCTTATAGGGATCGATATTCTTGTATTTGGCTTAAGTTATGGTATTTCAATGGTTTTTAGTAAAAATTTACAGACAATAATTATAATCCTTGCGGTAACAACATTTGGTGTCCTTGCTTCCTTAATCAAACCTTTTCAAAGGATAAAGAATAGCTTTGCAATTGGCCAATATTTTATAATGGTTTTCTGCCTGATAGTCGGTTCTATGGCAAATCTTCAAAAGCTTATAATGAGCAGTCATATAATCTTTTTTTATGTTGTTATAGCTGTTTTTGGATCACTTTTAATACATTTTATTTTAAGCATATTCTTAAAAATTGATGTAGATACAATGATTATAACTTCAGTTTCAGCAATCTTTTCTCCACCTTTTGTCCCTCTTGTTGCTACATCAATAAAGAACAAAGAAGTTATTCTTTCCGGTATGATTACGGGCTTGATAGGTTATGCTGTTGGAAATTATATTGGAATAATTTTAAGTTATATTTTATCATTAATATAAATCTTAATTTTTAATAATTAGCTTTAAGAATATCGACATAATGATATAACATGTTGATAAATAAGGAATAATAAATTTGTAAATAAAGATTCAAAATTATTAAAAATAAATAAAAATAAATAGAAATAGATAGAAATAAAAATAGATTAAAGAAAAAGATAAAAAATTTAGATAAAAAAAATTAAATAAATTAATTTTAAGTTTGTAAAATTCAAAAATAGAGTAAAGGGTATTTATGATCAAGGTTAAACTTGTAGAAAACAAAGAAGATAGAAAAAAATTTGTAAAGTTTCAATTTGATCTATATAAGAAAAATAAATTCTGGGTACCTCCTTTTTTTAACGATGAGATTAAGTCTATAGATCCAGAAAAAAATAAGGCTTTTTCTTTTAGTGATGCTCAATTTTATCTATTTGAAAAGGATGGCAGAATTGTTGGTAGAGTAGGTTTGATTATTACAAAAAATAGTGAAAAAGAAAAAGATTTTGTTAAATTATCAAGATTTGAATGCATTGAAGATTATGATATAGCAAGATTTATCTTTGATTTTGCAAAAAACTGGGCGAAAGAAAAAGGAAAAAAGTTTCTTCATGGACCTTTAGGATTTACAAACTTCGATACTCAGGGACTTTTAGTAGAAGGTTTCGATAAAATTCCGACAGTGGCATCTGTTTATAATTTTGAATATTATAAAGATTTTTTTGAAAAATATGGTTTTAAAAAAGAGATAGATTGGGTCGAGTATGAACTTAAGACTCCAGATGAAATACCGCAAAAGGCTATAAAGATTTCAGAAATTGTTAAAAAAAGATATGATGTTAGAATTGCAGATTTTAAGAGCAAAAAAGATCTATTAAGGTACGCAAGAAATGTTTTTGATTTAATTAATATTACTTATCAAGATTTATTTTCAGCTGTTCATCTAACAGATGAATTAATCGATCATTATATCAATTCATATATAAAACAAATAGAACCATCACTTGTAAAAGTTGCTCTGGATAAAGAGGACAATGTGATAGGTTTTGTAATATCTATGCCATCTCTTTCGATTGCTATGCAAAAAGCGAAAGGGAAATTATTTCCTTTTGGTTTTCTTCACCTTCTTTTCGCTATGAAAAAGTATGATAAGTTGGATTTATATTTAGGGGCAGTTCACCCAAAATATCAGGGAAAAGGGATAACGGCTCTTTTAATGGTTGAAATGACAAAGACAGCTATCCAAAAAAAGATTAAAACTGTTGAAACAAATAGTGAACTTGAAACAAATGTTAAAGTCCAAAGTAATTGGGATTATTTTGATACTACTTTAATAAAAAGGAAAAGATCTTATATACTTGAAATCTGATCTTGTTTTAATTAAAAGTGTTTATCTTATTTTAAGAATGAACTAGTTTATAAGGCAATTATAAATATAAAATGATAAAAATATTTAAAAAATTTTTTGATTATCTTACATCTTTCAATAAAACAGTCTGGCTACTTGTCTTTGCTACTTTTTTGGAATCTTTTGGCAGGTTTTTAGTAATACCTTATCTTTCAATATATCTATCAAAAAAAGGGGTAACGCTTCCTTCTATTGGAGCAGTAATAGGTGTTGGACCTTTAGCCGCCGTTATTTTTAGCATGATTGGAGGGCATCTATCAGATACTCTTGGTAGAAAGCCGGTTCAGATAATAGGGGTAATTTTAAGTGGGATGTCATTTTTAGGTTTTGCATTATCAGGAACAAACCTTGTTTTGCTTGCGATTTTCAATTTTCTAACTACAATGACAAGAACATTTTATAGACCCGCAGTAAATGCAGCTATTGCCGATGTTACTCCTGCTAATAAAAGATCAGAGGCTATAAGCCTTTCAAGGGTTTCACTTAACCTTGCATATGGACTCGCCCCTATTGTAGGTGTTTATCTTGCGAATCAGGATAAACCAATTGGTTTTATCATCGGAGCAATTCTATCTTTGATTGTAGCTTTGTTTATAGCAATTATGGTTCCAGAAACCTCGATAGGTCTTAAAAAGGATAATACTGAAAAAGATAATTTTAAAAAGTATAATTTTAAGAAAAAAACTCTTGAAAAGGATAATAAAAATGATCGAAGTGATCTTAGTTTTCAGTATAAAAAAAGAGGAGAAAATACATTCTCCATTTATATTACTATATTAAAAGATAAGGCTTTTTTATTATGGACTTTTGCCAATATCTTGCTTGTTGGAGTTTATGGTTATATTTCTTCATTTTTACCTATAGAACTTACAAAGAAAAATCTTTCATTAACATTATATGGACTTCTTCTTTCAATAAATGCCTTTGTATGTACAGTTTTTCAAATACCTGTTTCTATTCTCTTTGGTTATAAAAATATAGGTAAAGTAGCATTTTTCTCTATGATTGGTTATATTATTGGTTTTTTACTCTTTGGTTTTACAAAGATTCCATTTTTATTGATGTTGGCAATGTTTATATTAAGTACTGGAGAGATAGTCCATGCTGCAGTAAATGTGAGATTTATACCCGAAATAGCTCCAAAAGGGCTTCTTGGAAGATATATGGGATTAAGTGGATTTCAGGAACTGGGACCATTTATTTTTAGTATATTAGGTGGAATACTGATGAATAGATATGGTGGCAAGGCTCTTTTTTCTCTTGCGGCCTTTGCTTCTCTTATTGCAGCTATATTAAAATTATTAGCAGATAAAACAGCAGTTAAAAATCTTTCGACAGAGAATATAGAAAATTAAAGTAAAGTGAAATATATGATATACAAAAAATTTATATAATTGAAAAAGTAAAATAAATTGAAAAATATATTGGATAAAATATTATTAAAATAGATAATAAAATTTATTGATATAAAATAGTTAAAAAAAGGAGTTTGATATGCAGATAGAAATAAAAGAAAAAATACCACTACACGACGAAAAAGGTCATATCACAAAAGAGGGATGGGCTAAACAACCTTTCTGGCAGTATGAAAGAAAGAAAATAAAAGCTTCAAAATTTAAAATAAAGGAATGGGATTATTATGCTGCCATCTCACATAAAAATGGTTTTGGTGTTGCTTTAACTATAAGTGATATGGGTTATATGGGGTTTTCCTCCTTAACATTTTTCGATTTTAAGAATAAATTTTATAATTCTTCGGATTCACTTTTTTTCTTTCCTATGGGAAAACTAAATCTTTCCTCAAAAAGTGATGAAGGTGTTATTAAATATGAGGATAAAAAGATAAGCATTTTAGTTGAGACATATAGTGGAAAAGAAGATATCATAGAAAGGAAAGTTAGATTAACCTCACTTAACACAGAAGATTTCTATAAGAATAAAAAATTAGAAGGTGAGTTAACCTTTATTCAACCTAAAAAAGATGATACTATCTGTATTGCAACCTCATGGAAAGAGAATAGGAAGGCATTTTATTATAATCAAAAAGTAAATTGCATGATTGTCAAAGGATATTTTAAAATAGGTGATAGAATATATGATTTTGATGAAAAAGCTGATA
>DAOOKC010000040.1:0-14882 GCA_035385485.1 Exilispira sp. | reverse complement strand
AAATTAGAAAAAAAATAAGAATTAAAAAAAAGAAAAAATAAGAGATCAGATAAGAGATAAAATATGAATAAAAATTATATTTATGAAATTGAAGAAAAGAAAGTAGAATTATTAAAGCAATACTATGAAATAATTGAAAAATTACATAAATTAGATTTTGAAGATGAAAAATTTATTGAAAAAATAGAAAATTTTTTACCAGGATTAAGTTTTATAATGAATGAAATCAAAGAGTATAACAATATTTATCTTTCCTTAATAAAAGAAAATAGTGAGCTACTAAATGAAATTAAAAATCTTTTACAAGAAGAAGAAGTATTGAAAAATAATATAGACATTTTGTTATCAAGAGTAATCGAAAGATATTCTAATGAAAAAAATGAGATTAAAAATATAATTCAAAAGATAAAAGTTCAGGACAAAAGCCTTTTTTCGGAAAACAACCCAAAGTTCTTTGAGAAAAAAATTTAATCTAAAATAGTATAATATTATAAATGTTTTTCTTTAATTTTGACTTTTAATTCATCTTTAATTATATTAATAAAAGTATGAGTTGTTATAATTATTAATATTTTGTTTAACTTATTGGTTAGTTAAATATAATATTGCTCTATTTAAGATATGAAAAAAATAAAAATACTTGAAAAAAGGAGTTTATTATGAAATTTGGAATTTCTCAAAAAATAATTGTATTTTTTTCTTTAATTTCCATTGCTGTTTTTATAATATTTTCAATATTAATAATATCATTTGTTCAGAATAACTTTATTACCTATATAAAAAATTTAGGAATTGAAGTGACTATTAAAGCAAGCTATCAAATTGGAAATCTTTTAGCGGGCTACATTGATGAACTAAAGCTACTTTCTAAAAATAGAGTATTTCAAAGTAATGATTGGAATCTTATTAAGGATGAATTGGATTATCTTTCAGATAAAATGAATGAAGATTTTGAAATGCTTTTTTTTGCAAATATAAACGGAGATACTTATACTACCAACAAAGCTCAGGTTAATATAAAGGATAGGGGTTATTTTATTGATATTTTTGAAAAAGGAAAACCTTATGCAATTAGTGATCCAATAATTTCAAGGGCAACAGGTGCACAAATTTTTGTCATAGCAGTCCCTGTTTTTGATTCAACTGGTAAAAAGGTTGGTATTGTTGCAAGTACAATAACATTAAAAAAATTAACAGAAATCGCAAGTAAAGTCACTTTTGGAAAGACGGGATACTCTTTTATATTTGATGGGAGCAAAACAATAATAGCCCATCCAAATAAAGAATATATAATGAAAAAAACTATTTTAAATCTTGAAGATGAAGGATATATTGGTTTTAAATCTTCCGAAAATACCTTTAACTCAAATGAAAGTGGTATTATTATAATCAATAACCCTAATAAAAAGAAAGAAGATATTCTATTTTCAAAAATACCCAATTCAAATAATTGGGTTTTAGCTTTATCGATAGCAGAAGATGAGTTTAATTCCCCAATATATAGTATTATTAGAATTATTATATCAACTTCTTTAATTTCAATATTTTTAGTAATAATCGTATCATTTATTCTTGGGAGATTGATAACAAAACCAGTAAAAAATGTATCTAAATTTTTTATCAATATGTCTACCGGCGAAGGTGATTTAACTAAAAAATTGACAAATATATCAAATGATGAAATAGGAGAACTTTCTAATAATTTTAACAAATTTATTTCAAACCTTGCAAACATGGTAAAATCAATTAGAAATTCAACAGATAATTTAGAAAAAATTGGGGTTGATCTATCCAGTCAGATGACAGAAAATGCAGCTGCTGTTAATGAAATTTCAGCAAATGCAGCAAGTATAAAAAAGCAGGTTGAATATCAAACTGACTTTATAAATAATACAAAAAATAATGTGGATTCAATCTTACAGAATCTTGAAAAATTAAATCAAAATATTGAAAATCAATCAGCAAGTTTAATAGAGTCTTCTTCTTCGATAGAAGAGATGGTTAGAAATATTCAATCGACAAATGATATTTTGCAAAAAAACAGTATCACTGTCGAACAGATGATGACAGGAGCTGATAATGGTAAAAAAGGTATGGACGATGTAGCAGAGCTTGTAAAAGAAATATCTGTAAACTCAGAAGGACTTGTTGAAGCCGTTAATGCTATTCAAAATATAGCAGATCAAATAAATTTACTTGCGATGAATGCTGCAATTGAAGCTGCACATGCAGGAGAATCTGGTAAAGGCTTTGCTGTTGTTGCAGAAGAGATAAGAAAACTTGCTGAAAACTCAAATGATAAAGGTAGATCAATAACGAGTGTCTTAGGGCAGCTTAAAAAATCTATAGATCAGGTTTCAGAAGCGACAACAAACACTCAAAAGCTATTTGAATCCTTTTATGAACTTGCAAAACTTGTAAATCAGCAGGAATCAATCATTAAAAATGCGATGGAAGAACAAAATTCTGGTTCAAAACAAATTCTTGAAGCAATCAAGCAAATATCAAATATTACTTCCAATATAAAAAATGATTCTGCTAAAATGGTCAATGATAGTACTAAAATAAAACAGGTATTTGAAAATTTGGTAAGTGTTACTTTTGAAATAAATAAAAGCATCGATGAAATGAGTGTTGGACTTTCTCAGATTAATACCAGTATAAGTAAGATACAGGATCTATCATTAATAAACAAAGAAAATATATCTAAAGTAGCACAGGAAATGAATAAATTTAAAATAGAGTAATTTATTTTCCTTAGTAATTACTCTAAATATAGTTTTTTTGGGACTTTTTTTATATAATTATTAATCTTTTCTTTTAATTGATCCATATTAACAGCAAATGAAGGAGAAATTTCTACAATACAATTTTTTTCATCATCAAATATTACGCCCGATTTTTTCAACCAGATCTTAAACAAATTTGATATTCCTTCTTTGCAGGTTTGTATTGAATCCTCTCCTTCCTTATTTTTTAATGGTGAAAATTCTATTTCACGGATAGTTTCATAAAATATCGCATTTTTTGACATAGGTATAGAATCAAATACAAATTGTTCTAGCTTTATACCATTTGGTTTTTCGGGGTTTTTTATGGTACTTGTTTCATAATCAAAATAAGGAATCTTTTTCTTAGCAACATGATACGGAAGTTGCAGCTTATCTGTTGTTATTCTATCTATAAAGTCAACAGAAAAGATATGGATAGCAATTGAACCAAAATTAAATAATAATCTTCCATCAATATCCCTTTTTTTAGCCAAATCATCTGATAAATCCGAATATTCAATTATAGCTGGTTTTCCATCAACTATAGCAGCCACACCTACCTTTTCATCATATGATCTTTTTGGTAAAACCTTCGAAGAGACCTCACTTTTTTCAAGAATATGAAGCCCTAAAAAAACAGGGTCGGCTATGTTAACTAAAGGATTGTCTACCTGAAAATAAGAAAGATGCTTAATCCCCTTTTTTTTCATTAAATCAATCATTCCACTATTTTTTAGTGCTAACAAAGCACCACCATGACCATCTGGAGCCTTAAAAGGTGTCAATCGATCACTTAAAATTAGGTTTCCTTCCATATCAACAGATGGCAAATCTCTTTGTTTGAAAAAATGAACATTATTTAAATCTATCCATTCTTTTCCAAATTTATTAAAAAATTCTACTGTCTCATCATGATTTGTCGAACTTGTCATTATGAAAAATTCGGGAGAAAAACCATATAAATTACCAAAAGCAGATACTTTTTCAGCATGAATTTGAAATAAACTTTTTTGTAAAATTGGAGATATAGGAAAAAGACCTTTTGGATGTTCGAAGCCAAGACGAGATCCCTGTCCACCTGCTACCACAAAAAAGGCGACTTCTCCATTTGATAGAGCTTTTTCTCCTTCTTTTCTATATTTTTCAATATCAAATTTTCCCTGTTCGAAAACAAATGGTTTTTCTATTTTATCAAAAGAAAAAGTGGCGGATTTATTATTTTTATTTAATATTGAAAAATAACTTTCAATATTTAGTTCTTCTAATTCTTTCAATAATTTTTCTCTTTCATAATCTTTTAAATTATTTAAATAATTCAATAATTTCTTTTGATTATTTTTTTCTAAAACTTCTAAAATTTTTTTTTCATTCATAAAAGCTCCTTTACTAAATTAATCTTACTTTTTATACCATGTATAACTGAGCCAAAAGCTCCTGCTAAATCAGCTGATGAAGCATTATAAAACTTAACATTCTGGTATAAATATTTATTCGCATATTTTTCAGTATTAACAAAGATTAATTTAGCTAGATCTTCAACTTTTGATATTGCACCTGAAATAATAATTGCGCAAGGATTAAAAATATTAATTAATGTTGCAGATAAAGAAGATAAACTATCTATCCAGAACTCGGTAGTATCAATAATATCTTTATCTGCTTCTTTTCTAATATATAGATTTAAAGCATCTTCAGCAGTTAAATTCTTTCCTTTTTCCTTTAGCATTTTAATATAAGCACCAACAGAACCATATACTTCACTGCAATTTACCTTACCACAACTACAGGTTCTTTCCTTGCAATTTAATTTATTAAACCATAAAGGAAGATGCCCAAATTCAGCTGCCCATCCATTACTTCCTGCAATTACTTTATCTTTGGTAAATATTGCCCCACCAATTCCAGTTCCAAGTGCAATAAGAAGGGCGATATCATCATTAGAATTAAAAATATCTTTTTTTATTAGCTGTTCATAATAGGCTTGTGAAGTAACATCATTTATCAAGTTTAAATATATAAAATCAGATTTAAATTTTTTTATAGAATCTTCAAAATTAATTTTATCTAAAAATGGTATATTAAAAGCACCCCCTATTACTTTTTTTAATTTATTATCAGGAAAGCCAGGAGTAGCAAATGAAAAAGCAAAATCATTATTTTTATTAATATTGTTAGAGCTTATCAATTTATCAAAAGCTTCAATTAAATTTTTAATAAATTCAACTTCATCATTATCTTTTTCCTGAGTTTTTATTTTTAATGATTCAATTAATTTAATATTTATAAATAAATCATCCACATTAAAGCTTAATTCCAAATCGGTATCTTTTATTATTTTAGAAGAGTTATCTTTAAAATTTGTTTTAATATTTACTTCAAATAGTCCTATTTTTGTAAAAGTACCACCAATATCTATGCCAAAAGAATAAAATAATCTGTTTTTCATATTCTATATTTATATTCTATAACCTATATTCTATTTCTATATTTTAAAAATTTTTGTTTTATAAAATCTATATTTTAAGCTTAAAATATTTATTAATTTTGTTGATAAATAAAATTATTTTTTGGGTTTAATAATTTCAATCCCATTCATATAAGGAACCAAAACTTTTGGTATTCTAACTGATCCATCAGGCAATTGATTCATTTCCAGTATAGGTATTAATATCCTTGGTGAAGCTATTAAAGTGTTATTTAATGTATATGGATAATAAGTTTTACCATCTTTAGTTTTTACTTTAATCTTTGATCTTCTTGATTGAAAATCATAGAAACTTGAACAAGAATGAGTTTCACCATAATTATCTCTTGAAGGCATCCAGCATTCAATATCATTTTTTTTAACCTGACCCAATCCAAGATCACCAGTACAAACATTAACAACTCTATAAGGAAGTTCCAGTTTTTCTATAATCTCTTTAGAATTCTGTAAAATATAAGAATGAAAATAGTCAGATTCTTCTTTACTGTTTTTGCAAATTATAACCTGTTCAATCTTCTCAAATTGATGTATTCTATATAGTCCTTTTGTATCTTTACCATAAGTTCCAGCTTCTCTTCTAAAACATGATGAATAGCCCGCATATTTTAATGGAAGTTTATTTTCATCGATTATTTCATCATAGTGATATGAAACAAGAGGTACTTCGGAAGTACCAATAAGAAAAAGATCATCTTTTTCAATAGAATAGCTTTGTTCTATGCCAATTGGAAAATATCCCGTTCCAGTCATAGCAATATCTTTAACCAGAAAAGGTGGATAAAAAGGAGTAAATCCTTTTTGAATTAGAGTATCCAATGCAAATCTCATAATAGCCATCTGCAAAAGAACTCCTTCATTTTTTAGATAGTAAGTTCTGCTTCCTGCTATCTTTGATGCTCTATTAAAATCAACAATATCAAGAAGAAGTCCAAGTTCAATATGATCCTTAAAAGATTCAAACTCCTCTTTTCTTTTTATCTGGCCAACTCTTTCGATTTCAACATTTTCTGTATCATCTTTACCTATGGGAACAGATTCATCTGGTGGATTTGGTACTGTAAGTAAAATTTGATTTATCTCTTCCTTTATTTTATTAAGTTTTTCATCTAATTCTTTTTCTGTTTTAGATAATTTTTGCATCTCGATAAGTTTGGATTCTTTTTCTTCCTTACTAAGTTTAGGAATCTCTTTAGATATTGAGTTTTTAATGCTTTTTATTCTTTCTGATTCTGAAGTCAAACTTTTCCTTTGATTATTAAGTTCAATAAGTCTATCAATATCTACATTAAAATTTTTCTTCTTAATTCCAGATTTAACCAATTCAATATTTTCTTCTATAAATTTAATATCAAGCATAAACACTCCCATTTTATATATAAAGTTTTAACATGATAGAAAAATTTTCCAATAAAAACAGATATATATTTCATATAAATTTTAAATCTACATTTTAATAAATCAAATGCCGATAACTTAAAAAACTAATTAAATTTTATTTTATTACTTTAACTTGTCGTAAGTTAATTTTTTTACAATTACAATATATAGTATTTTTTAGCATGGGATTATTTAAGTTTTTTTAATAACAAAAAAATATAACAGGTCGTTATATGATTAAGAAGCAAGAAATTAATAATATAAATTTAAAATCAAAAGAGTTATTATCAAAATTTCCCAAGATAGAACTGCATAGACATCTTGAAGGCACAATGCCTTTAGAAACTCTATTTTATTTAGCTCAAAAAAACAAATTGAATTATCCCGGTGATTTTAATGAATTTTCAAAAATGGTACAATTTCCAAAAGATGAAAAACCCGATTTTCTTTTATTTTTATCTAAATTTAAGAATAATTGGTATAAAAGTTATGAAGATGTAGAAAGAGTTTGTATAGATTCTATTAGAGCTTTGGAAAAAGAATCTATTTTTTATATTGAACTTAGATTTTCTCCCGAGCATTATTGTTTAGAAAATAATTTTGATAGAATCGAAGTTACAAAATTGATAATTAACTCATGCAATAAAGCAGCAAAAGAGATAGGTTTAAATATAAAATATCTGATTACTTTCAACCGAGGAAAGCAAAATCAAAAAGAGATGCTGACTTTATATAAAAAAATCGTTAAATCCAATATACCAGATATAGTTGGAATAGATCTTGCAGGTGATGAAATTAATTTTCCACCAAAAGATTTTTCATTATTTTTTAATGAAATATACAATGATGGTATTTATAAAGCAACCGTTCATGCGGGTGAAGTAACACCTCCATCTTCAATCTGGGAAGCAATTATGCTATGTTATGCCTCAAGAATTGGTCATGGTGTCGCAGCAATTCATGATGTTAACCTTCAAAAATATTTAAAAGAAAAACAAATTGGTCTTGAGCAATGTATAACTTCAAATAGACAAACAGGTTCATGGCCCGATGAAAAAACTCACCCATGTGCAAGGCTTATAGATAATGGTGTTCCAGTTACAATTAATACAGATGATCCTGTCATACAAAATTCTGATTTGACTGATGATTACATTAAACTTATTGATTATTTTTCTTTTGATTTAAGTAAGCTGATAGAGATAAATAAAACAGCAATAAATTGCTCCTTTTTAAATGAACAAGAGAAAAGTGAATTACTAAAAAAATATTTAAAAAAAGTTTCAGAATTTGAAAAAAAATATCTACAATCTTAATCATATATAAATTATTTATTTTTATTACCATTTTTTGAAATATTTAGAATATGTTATAAAATCATTTAAGAAGGTAATTATATATAAAATAGATTTTCTTGGATGATTATAAATAAATTAAATATAAATATGCGATATGAAGTTTTTAGTTGAAAAAAATTTACCTATTCAAGAAACTTTAGAGCAAATTAAAAGAAACCATCTTGAAAATATAAATCCCGATATATTAAATAAATCATTTGTAAAAGTACATCAGAAAATAGCTGTTCTTGATAGTGAATTAGAAAATCTTAAAGATTCAAATAATTTAGTATATGCTGATTTGTTAAAAGGTGATGTTTACTATAATACCGATGAAAAAGCTTTCTGTGCATCAAAACAAGGATTTATAAATATAAGTGGCACAATCATTACAATTGAACCTATCTATATTATTTCAAACGATTTGATGAAATTATATTTAGTATTAACTTCAAATATGCTGGAGAAAGTTGATAAAGAGCTTTTATTTCATGATTTAGAAGAACTTAATTGCCCATATTTGGATAAAAAAATTATAGAAAATATTTTTATTGAAAAGAAAAGTGGAATATTTATTGTAGCAAAAGGGAAAAAACCTATAGATGGAAATTGTGAAAAGATTATTCCTCTTTTTGATGATAAACTACAGGCTGGTAAACTTGATGAAAAAGGAAATATAGATTTTTTCGAAAGAAACTTTTTAAGAAGTTTTAAAAAGGGTGATACAATTGCAAAAATAATTCCAGAAAAATTAAATGAAGATGGTTATGATATCTTTGGAAAAACAATTCCATCAAAATATGATAATGATCCAGTTTTTATTTGTGGTGCAAATGTTGAGAAAAATGAAGGTTTTGTAATTGCAGCATCAGATGGTGTTCTTTCATTAGCTGGAAAAGTCATAAATATTCATTCTCTTGTCAAAATAAATGGTGATGCATCTTTATATACTGGAAATATTAATTGTAAATCATCTATTTTAATTACAGGAAATATTCTTGAAAATATCGATGTATATGTTGAAGGAGATCTAATTGTCAAAGGGGTTATTTCTTCATGTAATTCTCTTCATGTTAAAGGTAATTTAATCTGCAATGGCGGAATAATTGGTAAAGCAAAAACCTTATATAGCTGTGAAGGAGTCTTATATTCAAAATATATTAGAAATGCTACTTTTTTTGTAAAACGAGATTGTATAGTTGAAGATGATATTATGAATTCTACTCTTTTTGTAAATAAAAATCTTATATGTTATGCAAAAAAAGGAGTCATACTTTCTTCTATTATTCATTGTTCTAAAGATATTATTACTAAAAATCTTGGCAATGATCATGGAAATATAAATAAAATATATCTTGGGCATTCTTATCTTGCTGAACAAAATTTACAAATAATTCAGAAATTAATAAAAGAAGCACAAAAGATCGAAAATGAAAAAATAAAAAAATTCAAAATGGATATGCTAAATAAATATGAAAAAAGGATAAGTTCAAAAATATATAACCTTCAAAGTCATCTTTTTGTCATAAAAACTATTTTTCAAGATAATATACTGGTAGGTCCTTTATTTGAACACAAGGTAGATAAAGATTATAATGAAGTTGCTATACATTATAAAGGCGGTCCATCATTTAATATAATGAGCTTACCTATTAAAATAAAAGATAGAATAGAAAATATAATTAAATCTATGAACCTTCTTCAAGTTTTAGATGAAAAATTCAGTAAAGAAGAGATTCTTGAAAAAACCGCAGAAAAAAAAGATATAAAAAATAGTAAATAACTTAATGCTATTGACAAATATTATTAAGATGATTTTCTTAATCGATGGGTGGTTAGCTCAACTGGCAGAGCACATGCTTGACGTGCATGGGGCTATAGGTTCAAGTCCTATACCACCCATTATCTGTTATTAAAATAAAAATAAATCCCTATTTCTGGAAAATAATATAATTGCCCTTTATAAAAACCTTCTGTTATTAAACTTAATTGATACCCAAAATTTATACCTATTCCTCCTCTTGAAAATGGGAATTTCAAGATTAATTCTGGTATAAAGAAAAATGCAATACTTTGCTCATAATTCATTAAATCACAACTAAAATTTCCATATCCTATCTTGCAAACTAGATCTATTTTAAAATTATCTAGTTTTATAACTTCAAGATTGAGAACAATTCCAAAATGAAAATCAAAAGCAGTTTCATGAAATTCTGGAAAAGGCCATTCGAAAATCAAAGGCAACAATATGAACCATGATAAAGTCCATGCAAGTATCTCAAATGTATCAATTAGAGTAAAAAATCCAAACATACACTCGAGATATAAACCAAGTCTTAAAAAAGAATTTAAATGATATAAAACTGCAAAATCAATATCGAATAAAAAACTACTAAATGAATCTAAAGATAAATTTGAAAACAATGGAAGTGGGAAATTTATTGAAAATGGGAAATCAATTGAATCAAATATAGAAGAAATTGTGGTAAAAAATTTAAATTCATTTGCCATAATCTCATTAGAAAAAGATAAGATTAAAAATAAAATAAATACAAAAATTATAATATATTTTATTGACATTATTAACCCCCTTTTTATCAAAAATTTGGGTAAATAAAATATATAATGTCAATATTATTATAATTTTTAATCTTACATAATGCAATATTGTTTTTTTAATTTTTTTTATAGAGTAAATTTATAGGATTAAATTTATAAGAAGATTTTAACCAAGAGACACATCCAGAATCATCATTATTACAAAACCTAAAAGTGTACCAAGGGTAGCAATATCAGTATTCTTAGAATTTTGAGATTCTGGAATCAACTCTTCGACCACGACATAAATCATAGCGCCTGCTGCAAAGGATAATGCATAAGGTAAAATTGGTCTTGCGATTTGTACAAGTAGTGCACCTAAAACTCCGAAGATTGGTTCAACTATGCCTGAAATCTGACCGATAAAAAAACTTTTTTTGGTAGATAAACCTTCTGCTTTTAAAGGTAAAGAAATTGCAGCCCCTTCTGGAAAATTTTGAATACCAATACCTAAAGCTAGTATGATTGCTCCCACAAGAGTAGTAGTAGAACCACTTATTCCAACTGATCCAAAAGCAACTCCAACAGCAAGACCTTCAGGTATATTATGAATTGTTACGGCTAATGTTAATAATACAACTCTTTTAAAACTTGAAGAAATACCTTCGGGCTTTTCTTCCCCCATGTGCAAATGAGGAAGAATAAAATCAATTAATCTAATAAATAGACCTCCTAAAATAAAACCAATTGCGGGTGGAATTATAGGATTTTTACCTATTTGTTTAGATAACTCAATCGAAGGAGCTAATAATGACCAGAAACTTGCTGCAATCATAACACCTGCTGCAAAACCAAGCATTGCATCTACTATCTTCTTATTATAGCTTTTAAAAAGAAATACTACAGCAGATCCCAATATTGTTATAAAATAAGTAAATAAAGTTCCAAATAATGCTAAAATTATAGGAGAAAAATTATATAAATTCATTAATTTTCCCCTTTTGAGATTTAATAATATTTAAAATCTGATACTAAAATATCGTCTATTATTAAATATAATGAAAAATTAATATAAAAATTGCTAAAGTAAAATAAAATAAAAATAAATTAAAATTTTTTAAACTAAAAATTCTGCAAAAAATGATGAATAAAATTTATATGTTGCCCATAAATCTGCTTTTGAAATAAGCTCAAAAGGTGAATGCATCCCAACCACTGGCACTCCTGCATCAATAGTATTAATACCATAATAAGCAACATATTTTGCAATAGTACCACCACCGCCTTCATCAACTTTACCAAGCATAGCATATTGCCATGGAATTTTATGAGAATTTAATAACCCTCTGATTTTTCCAACATATTCAGCATCTGCATCATTTGCAGAGTATTTTCCACCCGAACCTGTATATTTTGTTATTGCAACTCCATAGCCCAATTTTGCAGCATTTTGTAAATCATGAACCTGTTTATAAGGTGGATTTATTGCTGCTGCAACATCTGATGATATACAATTTGAGTTTAAAAAGGATTTTCTTAAATCAGAAAAAGATAAATTTTCTCCATTAATAGCATTTGCAATAATTGAATAGAGATGATGAATAAAATATGAATCTGAACCAGTTGAACCTGAGGATCCGATCTCTTCTTTATCAACTATAAGGGCTACTCCAGTTTTTTTTATGTTGGAATTGGATATTAAAGATGATACGGCAAGATAAGAACAAACTCTATCATCATGACCATAAGCACCAATTATTGACCTATCAAAACCAATTTCTCTTGCTTTAAATGCTGGGACAACTTCTATCTCACTTGAAATAAAATCTTCTTCCTTAATTCCATAATTATTATAAAGGTATTCTAAAACATATAATTTAACCTTTTCTTTTACAAGCTTATCTTTTACTGGTCTTGAGCCAACAATAACTACCATATTTTCAGCTGAAATAGCTTCTGAAATTTTTTTATCTCCCTGAACATTTCTAGATAGATGAGGAAGAAGATCAGAAATCACAAAGACTGGGTCATCATCTTTTTCGCCAATATTTATCTCTATTTTCTTTCCATTTTCCAAAATTACAACACCATGTAATGCAAGAGGTATATTTAACCATTGATATTTCTTTATTCCACCATAATAATGGGTTTTAAAAAGGGCAAAGCCAGAATCCTCATATAATGGGTTTTGCTTAAGATCAAGTCTTGGAGAATCTGAATGAGCACCTACAATATTTATGCCATTATTAAAATTAATATCTTCCCCTATCTTAATAATAGCTAAAACTTTATCTCTAAAATTCCAATAAAATTTATCATTTGTTTTTGCTTTACCTTTGAAATCTAAAATATTTTTGTATCCCGCATTTATTGCTTTATTTTGCAAATAGATAACCGATTCCCTTTCTGTTTTACATTTAGAAATGTAGTCCATATATTCATTGCTGATATTTGACATTTCATTTTCTTCACTATGGCTTATAGATTGCCAGATAGAATCATTTTTGTATAAAAGCTTTTCTTCTAATGCTTGATATTTTGATTTTTTCTCTTTTTGTTCTGTCATAATTACCTCTTAATAATAGTATTTTTTATAAAAAGATTTCACAATTCGAAAAAAAATCAAATAATATTTAATACAAAATTTAAATAGATTAAATTAATTAAATATGTTGTATTAGATTATACCAAGTTGCTTTCCAGCTTTTTCAAAGACAGATAATGCTTTATCTATCTGTTCTATTGTATGTGTAGCAATATATGAAGTTCTAATTATACATTTATTTTCTGGTACAGCTGGAGGAATAACACAGTTTGCAAAAACACCCATATCATAAATCAATTTCCAGAATTTAAATGTCAATTCCATATCACCAATTATAATTGGAATTATAGGAGTTTGAGCATTACCAATATTAAAACCTAATTTTTTGAATCCTTCTGCTGCATATTTTGTAATCTTCCATAAATTTTCAATTCTCTCGGGCTCTCTTATCATTATATCTAAAGCCTTATCAACAGTAGCAATTAATGCTGGTGCTAAAGAAGCTGAAAAAATAAAAGGTCTTGAATGATGTCTGATATAATCGATGACTTTATGTTCTCCTGCAACAAATCCACCCTGAGCAGCTAATGATTTTGAGAATGTACCCATGATAATATCTACATCATCAGTACAGTTAAAATGATCTGCTGTACCTCTTCCATTCTTACCTAAAACTCCCAATGAATGAGCATCGTCAACATATAATCTTGCTCCATGCTTTTTGCATACTTTTATCAGATCTGGAAGAGGAGCAATATCTCCATCCATAGAATAAACGCCATCTACAACTACTAGTTTGCCTTTATCGGGATATTTAGCAAGAAGAGAATCAAGATGATTTATATCATTATGTCTAAATCTAATTATATCACCAAAACCAAGTCTTGTCCCGTCAACTATTGATGCATGATCCAGTTTATCTATAAATACAACATCACTTCTAGAAATTAACGCTGAAATAGCTCCCTGATTTGCAAAAAAACCTGTGGAGTAAATTATAGCATCTTCTTTTCCAACAAATTTCGCAAGTTTCTTTTCTAATTCTTCATGAAGGTCTAATGTTCCATTTAAGAATCTTGAACCTGCGCAACCAGTTCCATGCTGTTCAATAGCATTTTTTGCAGCTTCCTTAACTTCGGGATGTGAGGTTAATCCAAGATATGAATTTGAGCCAAGCATTATAATTTCTCGGCCTTCCATTATAACAACAGTGTCTGTTTTTGCATGATGTGGTCTAAAATAAGGATAATAACCCGCTTCTTTTGCTTTTTCTGCTTCATCGTATCTATAACATTTTTCAAATAAATCCATAATGACCCCTTATAATGATTGAAAAAATTAAATCGTTCGCTGAATTGATAAGTAATAGTATAAAATATAACTTGAATCAAATTAATAAATTTTATTGATTTGTCAATCAATTATATTTATTTTTCTTGATTTTCAATTATCAATTTTAACATTTTATCAAAATTTGATTTTCCATCGTAAAATAAAGTTAGATAGCCTTTATTTTTGGCATTCAAAAGAACATCAATATTATCATCAACTATTAATATTTCATTGAAATCAAGATCAATATTCTTTTGCAATTTATCTAAAAATAGTTCTTCCTGCTTAACAGCATGAAATTTAGATGAAAAAAAAGATTTTTTGGAAAGTGAAGGATCTTTTTTAAATAAAGTTGATGCAATAGTACTATCTAAATCACCTGAAAAATATATATTTAAATCAAATAAATCTTCATAGATTACAATATTATGTTTTCTTTCTATATTATAATTAAAAGATTTCTTATATTTTTTTTCTAACTTTTCAATATATGAATC
>DAOOKC010000039.1:0-15234 GCA_035385485.1 Exilispira sp. | reverse complement strand
AAAATCTAAAAATTTTAAAATATTGAAAAATGAAGCATCTATTATTAATTTAAATTTATAATCAAGTATAATACAAAAATATTATTTAAATTTATGTAATTTCTACATTTTTAATAATTTCTATATTTATATTTAATTGATCTTCCCTTTATAGTCAATATTTTTTTAATTAAATAAAGTAGAAATTTACGCAAAATTTTATAAATTAGATTTACAAAACAATCAATTTACAAAATAACCAAATTGTATAATATTATATTTGATGAATAAATAATTCTTAAAAAAAAGGGAAAAAATTGATGTAATAATGGAAGCTGCTAGATGGGCTGCTTATTTTCTTGTTGATGTTGCAATTGCAACAGAACATTTAGTTTTAGCTGCAGAAGCTTTAGGTTCTGGAACCTGCTGGGTTTGAGCATTTGAAGAGGATAAAATAAAAAAACTTTTAAAAATACCCGATAAGATCCGAGTCGTTGCCTTAATACCATTAGGATATCCCGCACCAGAAAACCAACTAAAGTTGACAGTTTACAATATTATATTAAATTCTGCAAGAAGAAAATGGACAGATGAATTTGTTCATTGGGAGAATTGGTAAATTTAATTTTGAATTAATCTTTTAATAATAGTTTTGCGAAAATAAAATTAGAAGAATTTAGAATAATTATAATTATAATATTATGCTTGAAAATCAATATAAACAACCTTTGTTTTATCATATTTGCTTATATCCTTATTTAAAATTTGAGGATATCTATAAGTTTTTATTACAGGCTGTTTGCGGTAATGTTCATATAATTGAATCAAAAGAAAATTTTGTCCATTATCTTTATAAAGAAATAGATATTATTAAAAATGATTTGAAAGAACTGGAAAAAGATCAAAAAAAACAGGAAGAAATTAAAAAAAAGATAAAAGATGATTTAAATAAAGATATAATTGAAAAAACAATCTTGTATGAATTTGAGATTGAAAAAGAGCCTTTAATTGAGTATCTTAGAAAAGATAAAAAATATGTCAGGGTAAATTTAAGACCTTTTTTATTGCTACAATATGACCTTTCAGTTTTGATAGAAGCATGTATTTCAAGTGCAGAAAATAATAAACAAAAGGAAGAATATCAAAAAGAACAATTTATCAGGATCTGGAATGAATTTTCTAAATCTGTATTTGATGAAAGTTTTTATGATGATTATGAAAAATTTTATAAAAAGTTATTCACTTTTTCACCAATTTCAAAAAATAGAACAAAAGAATTTTTTAAGATAAATTTAGCATTAGAAAGCCTTGAAAAATTTAATTATTTTATTAAAAACAAAAATTATCCACTAATTCATCATTCTAATGAATATCTATTATTATATAAACCTGCTTATAGAGTTTTAGAGCTAAAAGAGTTAATTTCAAAGTTGAAATTGAACTCCTAAGGTAAAACCAAACCATCCATACTGAAAAAATGCAAAATTGTTGATATCAGACATTATTGGATTGATATTTTCAGGTATATACCAGCTAAATACAGCATTGTCAGGATTTAATCTAAAGCCAAGATTATATGTTACACCCGCAATAATATGGACAAATCCAAGTGATACACCTAAATTTAATCTTAATGAAAAAGAAGATGAATCTCCTAAAATAAGATAACCTATTGTATATGGAATTATTACTTCGGGTTCGGGATAATAGTAATAACCATAGTATTCATCATAATAATATTCATAACTGCGATATAAGATTTCGGGTTTAGAAAGATATTTTTTCAAATTTTCAATGCTTGATCTTCCCTGAATAAAAAATTCTATATCCAAAAAGAATATTCCACCTTTAAAATGAGAACCAAAACCAAATGTGCTTTGATAAATAGTCTGACTTTCATTCATTCCATAACCAATAATTGAATAGAATTTTTTAGAACCCCACTTAAAATTAATTTTCAAAATATCGAGTTCATTATAGGATGTTTCTATTACATTATAACCATTTAAAAAGAAATTAAATAAGCCTATTGAAACACCTTTTTCGACTTTTGCAATGTTGATTAAACCGATTTGAAATCCATCAAATAAATTACTAATATTTATAAGATTTATTTGAAAACCTGAAAAATTATTTGAAAATGAGACAAGACCAACTCTTACACCATATGTATCTTTTAAGTTAAAGTTTACAAGACCAAGTTGAAGCCCAGAAAAATGACCAAGATTAAAATTAACAAGACTTGCCTGAACTCCAATAAAACTACTAAAATTAAAACTTGCAATCAAAGATATATCTAAATAACCGTTAAATCTTTTAGAAAAAGATACAAAACCAAGTCTATAACCATAAAACTCTTTCATATTTAAGTTTAAAAAACCAACCTGAAACCCTGTAAAATCCTGTGAATTGTAATTTAGAATTGCAGCTTGAAGTCCTATAAATTTTCCGAAATTAACATTTACAAAAATTGAAAATTCAAATCCTTTGAAATAATTATATACATTATTAAATCCACCTGTTATTAAAACTCCATCAAAACCATTTAAATATGTTTGAAAAATAAAGGCACTCGCAAAACCATTGGACCAATCTAGAACACTATTATATAAAAGTGATGATGCAAAACCATGAAAAGAAGGAATAACAAGTCCAAAAAATCCAATGGCACATGTTATATTTTCTAATTCATAAGGATAATTTATACCTGGAAATGGAGAAATTAATAAACCCGAAATTGATGTATTTGCAAAAGTTTCAGCTGTAAAAATAGATAATATAAGAATAAGAACAACAGAAAAAGCAATTGCTTTTTTCATTCACTTAATCCTTACAATGATTTGTAATTTTTTATATTTTTTAATATAGTTCATACATTTAAAATTTCAACATAAAATTGACTAAATGTTTAATTTTTTATTATTGAATTTTAAAATACATTTCATATTGATTTACAAAATTATCAAAACCAACCATACTAAGAAATTCTGATAACTCTGAACTTTTATCGACATTTAATATCGAAATTTTCCTACTAAAAGTTTCTTTCAATAAAGCTTTCAGTAAAGTTGTTTTGAAAAATTCATCATATTTTATTAAATCTTTAAAATTTAATGAATCTTTATTTTTTATTTCAGATGGCTGAGGATAAGATACTGCTAAAAATTTTATATCACCATTTATTTTTTCGATGCAGCCTAAACCTATTAACTTTTTGTTGTAATATAAGGCTAAAATAGAAACTTGATCCAATATGTTTTTTACCGATTTCAGGCTATTTTGCCAGCTTGGAATTGATCTAGATAGTTTAATTAATTTATCTTCTTTAAGGGCTAATATGGTATAAATCTTTCCCAATTTTTTTATCTTAATATCTTGCAAATTGACTTTATTATTATTTAAAATATTTTCTAAATTTTCTTCAAGTTTTTCTTTTTCAATTTTATAGCAATAAAATTTTCTACTTATGTTAAATCCTGAATCTATATATAGATTTTTTGCCTTTTTATTATCCTGTAAGACTTCCAGAATAAATCCATCTATCTTATTTTTTTTTAGGTTTTTTATAGTTTCATTTATAATTAATTTGCTAAAACCCATACCTCTAAATATTGGTATAGTTGCAGTGCCTGAATCATAGACAGCTTTTTTAAGTTTTATCATTTTATTTTTATTTTCTTTTGAAAATTCATCTTCTATAAAGGCAGTAATATTTTTTCTTTCACCTAAAAGAAGAAATGAGATTGGAATCATTTTTATTTCATCAAAAGATAATTTAATTCTATTATCTATAATCTTTTCTTTTTTTATGAATTTCATAATGGATATATCTTCTTTCAAAATATTATATAATTCTTTTTCGAAGTATTCTTTTATTTGATTATCAACTATATCATCTATAAAAATACCAAAACTTTTATTAAGCTTAATATCTCGTACTTTTAATAATCTTTTAAAACCTTCTAATGTAAGCTTTGTCTTTATTTGATAATCTGAAAAACCTAACAAAAAGGAGAAATATAGATAAATAGATGAAATTTTATTTAAGGAAAGTAATTTTGTTTTCATATTTGCCTTTTAATGTTATTTTTATTTAATTATATTGCTAATTAGATTGCTATCATTATTTTCTTTGATAAATAGGATTTTATTTCTTGTTATCCTTATTTTTATCTTTTTTGAAACCAGAAACCCATTTTGCTATTATAAGATAAAATATCAGTTGAACTAAAAATATTATAGGTAAACCAATTATAGTTAAAAAAAGGCTTTTAGTTAAAGCAGAAGAATTTTTTATTATCTGCAAAATATTTTCCATATTTTTCTCTCCTGAAACTTATAACTAGAGCGAATTAAAGTAAAATAGGAACAAGTGCAAGCACAAGACCTCCAGCTATAACAGATCCCAATTGTCCCGAGACATTTGCACTTACAGCCTGCATAATAAGAAAATTACCAGGATCTTCATCAATCGCCATCTTCTGTATTACCCTTGCGCTCATAGGGAAAGCAGAGATTCCAGCCGCACCAATCATAGGATTTATTTTATCTTTTATAAAAAGATTAAGAAACTTTGCGAATAAAACTCCACCTGCTGTATCAAATATAAATGCTATAAGTCCAAGCCCAAGTATTTTCAATGTCGAAATATTTAAAAATTTTTCGGCCTGCATTGTAGAGCCAATTGTAATTCCTAAAAGTAAGGTAGCAATAGATCCAAGTTCATTTTGAGCAGTTTTTGAAAGTCTTTCGACAACTCCGGATTCTTTTAACAAATTCCCAAACATAAGTGAGCCAATAAGAGGGACACTCATAGGTGCAATAAAGCCGGTAATTATTGTGACTATAATAGGAAATCCAATTCTAAGTGATGCGGGTACTGTTTTATCTATTTTTGCCATTCTAATTCTTCTTTCATTTTTTGTTGTCAAAGATTTTATGACTACTGGCTGTATAAGAGGCACAAGTGACATATAAGAATAAGCTGCTACTGAAATTGGTCCTAAATAATCTTTTGCAAATCTTGAGGCAACATATATGGCAGTTGGACCATCTGCTGCGCCTATAATGCCAATGGAGCTTGCAGTTTTAAAGTCAAAACCTAAAAAAGAGGCAACAATAATTGTCGCAAATATTCCAAATTGAGCAGCAACACCAAAAAACATCATAACAGGTTGCTTGAACATAGGAGTAAAATCACACATTGCTCCAACAGCTATAAATATAAGGATCGGGAAAAGTTCTGTGGTTATACCTGCATCAAAAAGAATTTTTAAAAATCCCGATATTCCTTCATGTTCAAGAACAACTGAAAGTGGAAGATTTACCAGAATTGTCCCAAAACCAATTGGTAAAAGTAAAAGTGGTTCATATTCTTTCTTAATGGCAAGCCAGATCAAAACAAGACCAACAACAATCATAACAGCAGATTGCCAGCTAAAAGAAGTAAAACCGATAAATAAGTCTTTCAAGATTAGCTCCTTTAAGTATTAAATAAAATCTACATAAACAGATTTGTCTGTCAATATATAAAGTTTTAATTTTAAATGAAAAAAATAAGATCGGAAAAGATTTGGCAATATAAAAAAGTTATTTAATCAATGATAATCAATTTAAAATAATAATTTAATATAATAAATAATCATTGATTATAGAAAATACCAAAGAGAGACAATATAAAAAATAGGTTTATCTTATCATATAATTTGGTGGTAATTCTTTTATAAAAGATGAAAAAACACACTATCAAGATAAAATAAAAGTCTAATTTTTTAATTTTTATTTATTTTTAAATGGTATAAAAAACTTTTCTTAAATATATTTGTTTTATCTAATTATTTTGCATTAAAGTTTCCAGTATTTTTATTATCTTTATGAAACTTTGGCCATGGACTGTTTACAAGACCTTTACTTGATGATCCTATCGCATAGATATGACCATCAAGCGATCCAACATATATTGTCCCATCATTCCCTATAGCTGGAGAAGAAGTAATAGAACCATCAGTTTTAAACATCCATTTCAAAGTTCCATCAGAATTTATTGCATAAAGATTTTCATCATCTGAACCAACATATATTGTTTCATCACTTCCTATAGCCGGTGAAGAAAATATTTCTCCGTTAGTTTTAAAACTCCATTTCAAAGTTCCATAACTATTATTAGAAGATGAAAAAAATGAAAAAACAAGTACAAAAATAAAAATAATTAAAAATATTTTTTTGATTTTATGCATAAAGTCCTCCAAATTATTTTATTGTTAAGTTTATTATAAGATTGGTTTATTTTATTATTAAATATTGTCAATAGTTTTGAGTTAATTATAATTTGAGTTAATTATAATAAAAAAAGAGTAATCAAAAAAATATTAATAAATGTAAAATAAAATTTTTTAATTAAAAAATTTTCACATAAATTGAAAAAAATTATAATGGTTTTATCATTAATTGAAAGGAATAAAATTTATGTCTTATTCTATTTTTTTTGATTATTCAGTTGATGATTTTATTGAAAGAATTATTGATGACTATAATCAAGATGTAACAGAATTTTCAAATAATAGTCTTTTTTATCAAAATATTCCTATATTTGTATGTCAAAGTGAAGGGATAAAAAATTATTTATTTTTTAAGATTGCAGAGAAAAATAAGGTTCTATTAAATATAAATAGTTTCAACCTTCAATCATTTTTTAATGAATATAGTAAGCCTTATTTACAAGTAGCTGAAAACCAAAAAGTTTCTGAAAAAATAGGGCCTACTTCAAAGAATAAAATCTTCTGGTACTTATATAAATATTTTTATGATAATATTTCTAAATCTTATAACAAAATAGATACAAAAAATCAAGATATTTTAGACAACCCTGAATTTAAAAAATTTATCAATTTTTTACTTATTTTTTCAGATTTATACGAACAATATGAAACATTTAGAGATTTTGATGATTGGGCTATTTTAAAAGGTCGGGATTTAAATAATGTTAATTTTGATATATTAAACAATTTTTATAGTTTTGATGAAGATGGTAAAATTAAAATAAATAATCAAATATATGAAGATATATTTCAAATCGAACTTATCAAACTTATTATTAATAGCCCATTAAAAAACACAAGATTCAATATACTTAAAAGAGTAAAAGAGAATAAAGTAAAAATAGACTTCCCAAAAAATCCAATATATTTTATAGGTTTTGACAATATACCTTACTTTTATTATATCTTTTTGAAAAAGATTTCAGAATTTGTAAATATTAATTTTTATTTTTTACTTCCATCTGCTTCAATTTTTGAAAAAGATGATTTAAGTTATGAAAATTCTTATTTACTTTCATTTTGTTTGAAAAAACAAAGAGAATTTATTTTTGATTTTTTAAACTATTTGTCAGAAGGTAAAGATCAAATATATCAAAATATAAAAAATCAAAAAAAGTTTCAAGATCAAAAAAATATGCAAATCCAGCAATATTTAGAAAAAGAAGATAAAATAAATAAAGACAACTTAGAGCAGCATCAAAGTTTATTAAATCGATATCAACTATTCTTAAAATCATATGAAAATATAAGAAGTAAAATAAATAAAAACTTTAAAATAGATGATAGCATTCAGATTTTAAGCAACTATACACCTCTTAGAGAATTAGAGGTTATAAAAGATAAGATACTGGATCTAATAAGTAAAGATAAGTCATTAAAATATGATGATATCATAATAATGGCAATAGATACCAATAAATATCTTCCTTATATGGAAACTGTCTTTAAGCTTCAAGAACCTTCTTTGCCAATATTTATAGTCAATAAAGATAGTTCAAAAGATTCAAAAATAAAAAATCTTTTAGATATCTTTTTAGAGATCTTAGATTCTAATTTTAAGAAAACTGATTTTATTAATTTTATTTTATCAGAAATTATTATGAAAAAATTTGATCTTGAATATAAAGATATAGATATTTTTAATAATATTTTTTCAAATTATCTTTGGGCAGCAGATCTTGAAGATGTTTTAAGCTACCTTCAAAAAATTAAAGAAAAAGATCAGTTAAACCAAAAAATAGAAGATTCTATTAATTTAAAAAATATTGAGTTTTACATTGAAGCAAGCTTTTTAGCAAATACTATTGGTTTTCTTAGTTCGAATAGTTATTTAGAAAAAGATGCATATATAGAATATAAAAATGGAATTATTCCTTTAAATACAGAAATAGAAGGTGATTTTTTAGAAAAAATCGAGAAAATTTATATTATATATTTTCTTTTACTTAATTTTTATAAGTTTGCAAAAAAAACTCATAAAGTAGATGAATATAAAATATTTTTTGAAAATTTTTTCGACAATTTTGTTTTAAATACAGAAGAGTATCATCAAGAAATTCTTTATTATAGAAAAAAGATACTTGATTTTCTTGATGAGATAGAAAATATCAGTGAAAAACCTGTTCTTTTAAGTTTTGATATCTTAAAAACTGTTTTACAAAATCATCTTAAGACTTATCAATATAATGCAGGATGGACTGTTGGTAGAATTCTTTTTTCAGATATGATTTCACTTCGAAATGTGCCTGCTAAAGTTATAGCAATTTTAGGTCTTAATGATAGTGATTTCCCAAGAAATTTTTCTTCTGTATCCTTTGATCTTCTTCTTCAAGATAAGAGAAGTTGGGATAGAGATATAAGAGAATCAGATAAATATCTTTTTTTAGAATCAATCTTATCAGCACAAAAATATCTTTTTTTAAGTTATATTGGAAAAGATCCTAAAAATAATAAAGAAAGAGCTCCTTCAATAGCTTTAAAAATATTACAGGAAGATATAAATTCAAGACTTTTAGTTGAAGATTCACTAAAAAAAATACAGATGCCAATTCAACCATTCAGTAAAAGTTACTATTTTGAAAAAAAAGATTATGAAACTGAGTATAAGGATAATGATAAAAACGAAAATAAAGAAAAAAACATAGATAAAAATTTAAGTAAAAATATAGATAAAAATAATATAGATAAAAGTATAGACAAAAATATATACAAAAATAATATTAAAACTTATAATAAAAGCTGGTCCTTATTTTTTAAAAACCTATTAAAAGAAGAATCTAAAGATTTATTAACAAAAGAAGAAGAGTATTTAATTAAAGATTTAAAAGATGATAATGAAATTCATAATAAATCAAATCTCATAGATTTTAATCTGTTCTTAAAATTTATAAAAGATCCTTTAGAACAATACCTTAGAAATATCCTTAACATCGATCTTTATTTAAATGATTATAAAGTAGATAATGAATTTGATCAGTATATTTCAGGTTTAAGTAGAGAAAAAATCTTTTATAAGCTTTTAAGTAGTGAATTATTGGCTAATAAAATAGATTCAAATGAAATAAATTTTAATAGAATAAATATAAATGAGGTAGATGTAAATGAATCAAATAAAAATGTAATAAATGCAAATAAGATAAATGTGAGTGAAATAAATAAAGATGATGAAATAAACTATTTTAAGGTCAAATATTTGAAACCTAGAGGGATACTGACAGATATAGATTTTAATATTCTTAAAACTCAGGTAGATGATTATGCTAAATTTATAAAAAATATGATAAATCCAACACCATTAAGTTGTATATTAAAATATGTTACAGAAATTAAAAATAACTTTATTTCGGGCTATAATATTAAGTTTTCTTATTATCAATTGATAATAGATGAGAAACCCCAATTTCTTCTTATATATTTTGATAGTGATAAAAAAGATGATAAAATAAATACTATTTTATGCTGGTTTTTAAATAAATTAAAAGGAATAGAAAAACTTAAATTATATAAAAATAAAACTCAAATTTTGATAGCAAAACTTAAAAATGCAGATTACTCATTTAATGAACAAAATTTAAAAAATGAAAATGATCTAACTGGTATTTTAGATAAAATTAATAATAATCCAAATATTGAAGAAAAAATCAACATACTTTTATCTTCTTATATAAATATTATATTGGAGAGAAAATTTATCCCTATTTATTTAATTGAAGATAATAAAATACAAGATGTTCTTGATGGTAGAATAAATTTAAAAGATAAAATAGAAAATGATATATATAATAAGTTCAATCAGAGTGAATATTTTGGACTTTTAAATTATTATGAAAAATGGATATTCAATAAATATATAAATAGTTCTTTATTTTATAATTATTCTTCTGATTTTAGACAGTTTTATGAGGCGATTCAAAGTATAAAAAAAATTTCAGAAAATAATAAGAGTAATTAGATATATAAATAAAATTGTAAAAAAGGCTTAGAATAAAACAGAATATAAAATTTATATAGTAAAAAAAGGTTAAAAAGAGATTTAAGAAGGATAAAGATGAATGAATTTTCCCTGGATAAAATTGAATTAGATAATAGAAAATATCTTATAGAAGCAAGTGCGGGAACTGGTAAAACCCATTCTATGGCGCAGATTTTTATAAGATTGGTTCTAGAAAAATATCCTGCTGAAAAGATACTTCTTGTAACCTTTACAAATTCAGCAGCTGAAGAGATAAAAGAAAGGATTCTTCTTTTTTTAATTGAGGCAAAAGATTACTTAATATATAGGAAAAAAGAAAAATTGAATAAAATAAAAAATGATACTGCTTTATTAAAATATCTTGATAATAAAAGAGAAAATGGCATTGGTGATGAGGTTAAAAATTATATAAAAAGACTTGATGAGGCGATTTTTAATTTTGATAAGATCTATACCTGTACAATTCATTCCTTCGCAATAAATCTTGTAAAAGAGTTTTCAAATGAGATAGGACTTCCGTTTCAGTTTGATTTTGGTAAAGATACTGAAAATATAGATAAAATATTGTTTCAAAAATATTTTATTGAAAGATATGAAAATTTTAAAGATGCAAAAACTTCGAAAGAAATAATGTCTGATAAAAGGTCAATAAATGATCTGATGAAAAATTTTAAAAAGATTAATAAGTTTTATGATAATTATAAGATTTCTCCTAAATTGAAAGGTGACGATATAAATGATATAAATGAAGAATATTTAAATTTTTATTTTAAAAACTCTCTTAATATTAAAAAAGAATATGGTATTTTCAACTTTAATGATTCAATAGATCTTCTTATAAGACTTTTTTCTAATAATGAAAATATAAGAAAAAAAGTTTCAGATAGATTTGATGCACTTATTGTTGATGAATTTCAGGATACCGATGAAAATCAGGTAAAACTATTTGAATTACTATTTTCAGATAAACTTAGCTTTTATATAGGAGATCCAAAACAGGCAATTTATGGTTTTAGAGGCGGTGATTTTGTAAATTATTTAACTTTTAAGAAAAATATAAAAGATGATTGCAAGTTTATACTTTCCAAATCTTATAGATCTACTCCAAAAGTTATTGAATTTATAAATGCTTTTTCAGATACTATTTTTAACAAAGAAGTTAAAGATAGTAATGGAATTGAAAATGAACTAAAAAAAGAATTAAAGTATGAAAAAATAAAATCCTATATGGATGATTCGTATAATGACAATGAATCAGAAAAAAATAATAAATCAGAAAAAAACGATGAAACAGATAAAAATAAATCTGAGGCTAAATTAATTATATTAGGAAAAGAAAATTCAACCAAGGATATTATTGAATTTAAAAATATTGCAGTTTGGATAAAAAATAAAATAGAAGAAATAGAAGGTAAAGATAATGAATTTAATTATGAGGATGCAGCAGTCCTTATTAAAACCAAAATGGACATTGACAAATATTATAGAATTTTTAATGAAATTGGTTTACCTGTGGCTTTGAAAATAGATAAATCTGTGTTTGAAACAGATGAAGCAATTTTTGTATATTATCTTTTAAACAGTATCTTTTATAAAGAAGATATAAGATATATAAGAAGATTGCTTTCAACAATTTATTTTAAGTTTACATTTGATCAGCTTATAAACAATATCGATAAAATATACTCAAAAATTCTTCCAGTATTAGAGCAACTTCAAAGAGACTGGAAGACTTATGGAGTTTACTCTATTTTCGAAAATCTATTTTTGAATGATAAAATTAAATTTTTTGGTTTTAAAGGTTTCGAGATTAATGATTATGAAAGAAGACTGACAAATATCAGACAGATTTTTGAAATTTTGACATACTATGTGAATAATAGAAATCTTTCTTTTTATAATCAGATTGAAATACTTTTAAGATTGATTTTAGAAGATTATGAGGAAGATACTCAGGATTTTAACTCAATGCGACTCGAAAGTGAAGAAAATGCAGTTCTTATTTCAACCATTCATTCTGCAAAAGGTTTGGAGTATGATACAGTTTTTTGTCCCGAAATAGGATTTGAAAGTAAGCCTAGATATCCAAAAATTTTTTATAGAAAAAACGATTGGTTTATTAAAGATTACATATTAGATAGTAAAAATTTAAAAAGTAGGGATTCACGAAAAAAATTAATCAAAGACTATGAGAATATTCAGGATAATAACTTAAGATATGTTGCAATTACAAGGGCTAAAAAAAGGTTATATACTTTTATTTCAACGGATCCCAATGAAGAAAATATTGATAAGAATGAAGATAATAGTAAAGATAAAAATAAACAGAATAAAAATGATTTTAAAAGTTTGTTAATAGAAGATTATAGAATTGAAAAAATAAGTGTAGATATTGATGATATAAAGTTAGATGAGAATATCCAGAAAGATAAAAACTATGAAGATAAAAAGTTAGAGATGGAAAAATTAATAGAGATTCCCGAGATAAATCTTCAGGATTATGATTTAAAGGTTGAAAATATTTATTCATATTCTTCTATTTCGCATTTAAAAAATAAGGTCATTAAATCAGATGTAGATAAGAAAGATTTACTGGATATTGTTGTAGAATATAAACCATATAAAGAAGAAGAAGAAAAAGATTTTGAAGAAAAATACTCAGATTTCAAAGGAAGACTTGCAGGGAATATCTTTCATGAGACTATGGAGAAATTGATTGTTGAAAATTTTGAACTTTATAAAAATCCATTTGATCAAAATATTGAAAGAATAAAAAAAATATCAGGAGAAATGATTAAAAAATATTATAAATCTGAAAGAATAATAAAAATTTTTAGTGATAAAAACCTGAATCTTGTCCTTAATACATTGAAGACAACTATTCCTTTATATAATAAAAAAATATATCAATTAGAAGACCTATATCCCGAAGTCGAATTTCTGGCTAAAGCTAAAGATAAATCATTAAAAGAATTATATAAAATATTTAAAAATTTAGATGAAAAAAATATTATTTTTGAAGAAGATTTAATCTTAAAAGGATATTATAAAGGATTTATAGATCTTGTTTTTATCGAAGATGGAAAGATAAACTTTATAGATTGGAAGACAAATGATCTAACTGAATATGAGAATAATTTTGAAAAGGCAATATCTGAGTATAATTACGATATTCAATATAAATTATATTCGGCAATTCTTTATAACTTTGTTAGATCTTATAATTTGCCATATGAATTTGGAAATATTTATTACTTTTTTGTAAGATATGTGAAAGAAGATGATAATAGCGGTGTGTATGTTAAGGTCTTTGATAAAAACGAATTAGAAGATCTATGCAATAAAATAATGTAAAAAATAATATAAACAAAAATAATGTGTGTGAAAAAACAAAAAAGAAAAATATGAAAAATTAGAATAAAAATTAAAATTAAAAAATAAAATAAAAAAAATAAAAACAAAACAAAATAAATAAAGGAATTATTTTAATAAAAGGATATTAAGGTGCAGGAAAGTTTAATTTATGAGATAGAACAAACAGATCTAATTTTAGCCTATAATTGTTTATCTTATTTTTCAAATAAAAGTGCATTTGATTTATATGAATATTTAAAAAAAATTAAATCCAATCTGGAAAACGATAGATCTGAAAAAGAAAAATCTTCTTTGGATTTTAGTGAAAATTCGAAGTTTAAAGAATTAAAATTTTTATTTTTCACAACAATTTTAACTAAACTTTATTTGAGTTATGGAAATACTTTTATTTATTTAAATGATATCTTTGGTAAAAATTTAGTTTTTAAGATTTCTGAAATATCAAATTTTTTTGAAGAAATTCTATCTTTGCTTTCAGATAGATGTATAGATAAAAATTCTAATAAAGAAAAAAATTTTAATATAAATAAAAATACAAAAATAAAATCAAATACTGATTTCGATTTATTTTCTGATATAGATTACAATGAAATTAATTTTGAAAATTATGATTTTGATAAAGAGAAATCTATAGATTTAGGTGAAAAGCAATTCTTATTTAAATTTGATGATATGGAATCTGTTAAAAGATTGATTGAAGATATAAACAAGGAAAAAATCATATTTGAAATTATAAATAAAGATAAGATAAATGAAAAAGTAGAAAGCTTAGAGCAAAATATAATAGAAGAAAAAGTAATTAAAAATCCACCATTATTTATTTATGAAGATTATGATAAAATATATTTTAGAAGATTTTATCTATATGAGCTTTTAATAGCAAAAAACATCGTTAATATTGGTAAAACAAAAGATATAAATAATGAAAAAAAAGGAAAAGAGTTAGAATTTATAAAAATTTTCGAAGATCAACTCGATAAAAATCAGATCGAGGCTATTAAAAGTGCCATAGAAAATAGATTAACAATTATTTCTGGAGGACCTGGGACTGGAAAGACTTATATTATTTCTCTAATAATTCTTGCTTATATATATTTATATGGTTATAAGTCTGAGGATATTATTGCTGTTGCTCCTACTGGCAAAGCAGCAAAAAGGATATCAGAAAGTATTCAAAATAATATTTATAGTTTTATCTGTAAGATAAATGCTTTAGATAATAAAGTTGATATTATAGATGATATAAAAAACAATAATAAAACTGAAAATCAAAAGATAAAAGATAAAGATATAAAAGTTAATGCTATTACAATTCATAGACTATTAAAAGGTTCAGAATTTTCACCTTCTTTTTTGCACAATAGAGAAAATAAATTAGATTATAAACTAATAATAGTTGATGAAGCTTCGATGATAGATATTCCTTTAATGGCAAAACTTTTAGATGCAATCAAAGAAGATACAAATATTATATTAAGTGGTGATGCTAATCAACTTTCATCTGTAGAAGCTGGAAGAGTATTTTCAGACTTAAAAGATTTTTTCTTATTAGAAATTAAAAATAAATTAAATGCAAAAATTGTTGAACAA
>DAOOKC010000038.1:0-15538 GCA_035385485.1 Exilispira sp. | reverse complement strand
AAAAAGGAAAGATGTTCAGCTTCTCCAAATATTGTGGATAAAAATCCTCCAATTCCTTTATTAAATATTTTTTTTTCATCTTCTTTAAATACTGAACAAAGCATTTCATCTTCAAGCATTTGTTTTAATTTAAAGATATATTTACAGGAAATAAAAACCAAAACTATATTAGAAATAACAAAAAGTATACTGAAATTAATAAATAATAAATAATACTTTTTTGAAATCAAATATTTATCGAGAATATATTTTTGAAATATGGGGATAAATATATTTATCAAATATATAATTGATTCCAAAAAAAATATGATTATAAAATAAAAGATAAGATCTTTTTTTAAATAATGAAATAAAAATTTAATTATTTTTTTCATCTTTATTCCTTAAATTAATTTATTTTTAGAAATTTAAAATTTGATTTAAAATTTCAAAAGATATTTTATCTATAATTTCGATTGATATTTCAGTCAATTTTTTTGAATATAAACAAAATAATTCATTTTCATAATTGTAAGTTCCATTTTTAATATAGTTATTGTAAATACAACCATGTGTACATGTAAATTTATTCCAACAATTTTTACATTTATCTTTATTTATCTTGGAGTTAAATGGTAATAATTTATTTTCACTGAAAATATTACCTTAAATATGATTATCATCTCCACAAAATCTATGACATGGATATATGTTACCTATGGGATCTATAGCAAAAATATGCTCTCCTGCTTGACATTTATAATTATTTGAAATGTATGGAGATAAAAGATTTAAAATACTATTTCTAATTGGAGACATATAAATTTTTTTATGTAAAATAATATGTTTAATTAAAATATCTTTTAAGTCATCCATATAAATATTTAATTTTATAAAATCATTTTTATTAAAATGGATAAAATCAGGAGCAATATCTATATCTTCAAATCCTAAATTATAAATATGTTTATATATATCTTTTAATGATATATTCAAATTATAATAAGTAGCTCTAATATGTATATTATTTTTATTTACATTTATTAAATTGTTAATTACAGAAAAGTATGAATTTTCATTTGAAATTAGTGGCCTTTGATTATTTTGAATATATTCTGGACCATCAAAACTTATAGTTAAATTACAATTATATTGATTGAAAAATTGAATTAATTCATGATTCAGTAAAGTTCCATTTGTTACCAATCTTAAATTTAAAAAATTGAAGATAATTTTTATCTTCCATATATTTTATTAAATTATGAATAACAGAATAGTTAAGTAGAGGTTCGCCTCCAAAAAATATAAGATGATTATCATCATTCTTTTTAATTATTTTACTTATAAAATATTCAATGACTTTTATAGCTGTATTTAAATTCATTTTACTTTTTGTTAGATTTTTATTCTCAAAACAATATATACAATTCTGATTACAATAATTTGTTAAAAATAAAAATATTCCATTTCTTTTTTTATTTTTTGAAATATTAATGACATTTTTTTTATATTTCCTTTGAATTTTAAAAATTAATTTTTGATCTTCTTTTTCATCTTTTGATTTTAACTTTATGACCTGTTTATATTTGGTTAAAAAATAATATGTATAACTATCATCAAAAAAAACATGATAATAATTTTTCATATAATTTTTTTATTAGTAATCTAGGGCATAATATTAATATGCCCTAGATAAAAATTTATCTTTTTGGCCAACTATCAGCTGAACCACTCCCTAAAATAAATATCCGACTTCAACATTAAACCCAATGAAAGTTCCCTCAACTAATTCGTTTTCAATGCAAAGTGATTGAGATAACATGCCAACCATCACTGCAAGATCAGCAAAAAAATTGCCTATTTTTAATCTATACCCCAAAAATAAATTAAATAGATAACCCCCAAAATCAACAGATTTTGAAGTCCATTTTACAAGACCAAAATCTATCCCTAAAAATAATCCAGAATATTCTTTAGCATATTTAGCAAAACCAAATTCAAATAAAAAAAGATTGCTCACAATAAAACTATAACCTAAATTAAATCTAATCGAAAAAAAAGGATTTAAATAATATGAATAATTAAACTCTATGAAGGAATTAAAAAGAAAAGATGTACAATCAATTGAAATCTGAGAATTTTCAGCTAATACATTTTGGCTTATAAAAAAAATTAAAAGCAAAATAAAAAAAATGATTTTTATTTTTCCCATTTTCACCTCTTAAAATCATGAAATTTTAATATCCGAGTTTAATATATGCATTTCCCACAAAATATTCTTGAGGATTGTCATGCCAATAATAAACCTGAGTTTCTCCAAACAAATCATCAAGAGCCTGAATTTTAAAGGTAAAAGTGAAATTAAAAACAATTCCTTCCCATCTATAATTGAGAGATAATGTTGAATCAATTGTAAAAGGCCACCAGTCTTCTTCCATAATTCTTATTTTATAATACATATTTTCAGGTAAATTCGAGTAAGAGTAAATAACATTATCAAATATATACCATTTTCCACTTTTATCCACTTCAGAATAATTTTGTCTTATTCCATTATTTCCACCAAATAAATACAAAATATAAACCTCTGCATTACCAAATGGCCAAGGATCCATTGTTGTTTTCAAATATAAACCTTTTAACTTTTCATTATGATTAATTGAGCCATCATCTAATGACGACTTGGTAGTCAAGTAATTTTTTGAATTATACTCAACTCTTTCATTAATTCCTAAAACAAAAACAATACAATCTTTTGGAGGAATTTGAGCATTTAATAAGATTTTATTTCCATTTAAATCATATCCTTCTATATAGTCCAATTTCATATCATCAACATCATATCTATTTGCACAAAAAATTATATTTTCATCAACATTTTTATTTGGAGACTTTTCTTCAGGTGTAAAAACATATATATTGAAATAAGGTATTTTTGCTATTAATTGATCAAGGCTTTCTGATTGACCCTTCGTTATTAATTTTGCTTCGAGTAAATCTTTTAATGTTTTTCCACCTTTAATAACTGATAAATTCTTAATATTGTCAAATAGCACATCAGTTTCACCATCGAATTTTTTATTTGCCTCATCCTTTATTAATCCTATAAATTCTGGATTATCTTTTAATACTTCAGAAAATACTGGTGCAAGTTTAGAAAGTGCATTTGTTGCATCTATTGCATTATAAGTCTTTGATTCGTTTAAACCTAACTCACATGAAAAAAATAAAGAAATAAATAATAAAAATATTATACTTACTATTATAATTTTTTTCATATATTTTCACCTCTTTTCATACATTTTTTTAATTTAAACTTATCTTTCGTTTATTATTATTTTTATCAATTTATATTTTAAACAATTATTATATCTTATTTTTTATAATTATATTTTTCAATATTCTGTTAATTCTTTTGTTTAATTACCTATATACTTTTTGCTCCCTGTATAATCGGGAGCTATCCAAATCCAGATATTAAGTTATATTTATATTTATAATATTGGTATTTTTCATATTTATAGTTTAAATTTAATTGTTTTACAAAAGATCTTGCTTTTACTGATAAGCAGTTTCGACATTTGTGATAGTGAATAGTGAATAGTGAATCTATCATATATTTATTTGTATAATATTATTATTTTTTGTCAAGCAATATTTTTTTGTTTAATTATTTTTTAGTCTTATTGTTTAGTTATATAATAAAAATTTTCATCCTAAGCTATTTATCGCCTTTGCTTTATTGGTTCATCGATTTACTTTATTTCTCAGGTGACAACATTTAATTGGAGGGCTTAAGCTTTTTAAAAGCTTTAATTTTGCCTATATTTTTTGTTTATGAAGCATTAAAGTTTTTTGCTACAAAATAAGTTTTTTGAAAAATTATAAAAATTCTTTATTTTTATCTAAAATAAAGATTAAAGGATAAATAAAATTAGTTATTCTATAATATTCCTTTTTGTAATTTTTGGTATATGGTTAATAGTATTTTTTTTATGTAGAGGTGCAGCAAAAAGTGCATTGGAAGAAAAAGGATATACAGTAATTTCCATTCGTTGGGCACCTTTTGGTTATGGATGGTTTGGTGAAAAAGATGCATTTATTTTTAAAGTCAGATATGAAGATCTAGAAGGAAATATCCATACTGCATATTGTAAATCCGGCATATTTTCAGGGGTATATTTTTCAAAAGATGAAATTGATGGATAAATGTAAAAATAGATTAAATGATAAAAAAACGATAAAAAAAATAGATTTTAATTGAAATATAAACTTAAAACTTAACATTAAATATTTATATCTTATCTAATTGATTAAAATCCTAATTAATATATTATTTTAATCTATTTTTTGCTACTAATTTTGATTAAAATATTATCCATAAAGTTCGATAAATAAATTCCTGAGTTTTTTAGATTCTTCTAAAAGAGATAGTGTAAAATTAGCATGACCTTTAGTATAGCCATTTCCTATTATCATATCTACATCTTTACCAACTGCTTCAGCTCCTAAAGCTGCTTTTGTAAATGATGTAGCCATAGAAAAAAAGTATATTTTCCCACCATCTTTTGTGCAAAGAATACTTGACATCTCTGTATTTTCAACATTTACCATATTAAAAGAAACATCAGCAAGTATTCCGTCTGTTTCTTCTAAAAATTGATAATAAACTTCAAGTGGATTTTGAGCATTTGCTTTTATCAAAATGTCACAAAAGCCAAGTTCTGAAAGTCTTTTAAGCCCTATTTGAGAAAGATCTATGCCTATAACCTTCCCATTTATTCCCGCTCTTTTTTTCGCTTCATAGCAGCAAAGAAGACCAGATTTTCCAGTAGCACCAAAAATAGCAACTGTATCACCCGGATTTACAAGTTTTGCAACCTGTGGAGCGGCTCCTGCAACATCTAAAACAGCTAAAGCAACTTTTTCAGGAATATTTTGTGGAATCTTTCCCCATACTCCTGATTCAAAAAGAACTGCATCTGCTTCGACTTCGACCTGTTGAGTGTGAAGATGTACTTTTTTAATGGAATATATTTTAAGAGGGGTCAAAGATAAAGAGACAAGCGATGCTATTTTATCCCCAACATTAATATCTAACTTATCTTTTAACACATCCCCTATCTTTTTTACGGTTCCAACAAACATTCCACCTGAATTTGTGACTGGATTATGTTGCTTTCCCCTTTTTTCAACTGTATCTAAAATAATTTGAGCAACCTTTTTCTCATCATTTTCAGCCTGTTGCTTGATCTGTGTAAAAGAAGCCGAGTCAATATTCAATGTAGAAACACTTACCAGTATCTCATTATCCCAGATATCCATATCATTATCAATTTTCCAGGCAGTTTGTGGTAAAACTCCTTTGGGTTCCAGCACTCTATGATATCCATATTTATTTCCTAACCCTTTAGATGACATATATACCCCTTAAGATTTTATTAACTTAATTTTTTCATAGTCTATTTATAGATTAATTATTTATTAAAAAAATTATATATCAAAAATTATTAATGTAAAGATTGATTTTGTTTTTGAAATTTATAAAATAAAATTTATAATTCATAAAAAGGAAACTAAAAATATATGAAAAATCTTATTCCAGATTTTATTGGATTTAATCTTGCCTTAAAAAAGACCTATGGAAGTTTTAATGGTTTTATTTTATTTGTAGATATTAAAGGTTTTACAAATATGACTGAGACTTTAATGAGTAAAGATAAAACAGGTGCAGAAATTATATCCAATATACTGGATAATCTTTTTTCACCAATAGTAGATTCAATATATAAAAATAATGGTTTTGTTGGTTCTTTTATAGGCGACGCTATCATTGTTATTTTCAAAGAAGAAGATTTAAAATTTCTTTGCTTAACATTAAAAGAAATAAAAGAAATACTTCAAAATAAAAGTATTCAAAAAACAACATTCGGATCTTTTAGTTTATCTGCAAAGATTGGAGTTGCTTATGGAGAAATAAAATGGGGAATTCCTGGATTGGATAACCATAAATCTTTTTATTTTAAGGGTGAAGCCATAGATAAAAGTATTAAAAATGGCGGAATAAGCACAGAAATGAAGATAATTGCAGATTCAAATACAATTAAACTCTTTGATAAATACTGTAAAATAAAGTTTATAGATGAAGGATATTATGAAATATATAAGATCAAAGATTTAAATATCAAAAAAATAGAAAAAGAAGAGAGAATCTTAACTCCCGCAATTCTAAGTCTTTTCGTCCCGAAAGAATTATTAAAATATAATATAAAAGGGGAATTTAGAGAAGTTATATCAATATTTATAGGAATTAAAAAGAAAAAAAATCATAAAAGGATTGAAAAAATTATATCAACAATAATTGCAAAAAATGATTACTATGGAGGTTATTTTAATAAGATCGATTTTTCAGATAAAGGATTTACAGTAGTAATATTTTTTGGATTTCCGGTGACCTATGAAAATAAGATTAAAAGAGCAATGAACTTTGCTTTATCTATAAAAAAAGAATTGAATAATGAAATTAAAATTGGTATGACTTTCGGAATAACTTACTGTGGATTATTAGGTAATAATACCAGGGCAGAATATACGTGTCTTGGAGATATTGTAAATCTATCTGCAAGATTAATGTCAGCTACCAAATTTGGTCATATATGGATTAATTACGGGTTGGCTGAAAATATCAAAAATGAATATGAAATTATACAAATAGGAAGTAAAAAAATTAAAGGAAAATCAGAAAAGGTCCAGATATATGAATTAGTTTCGCAAAAACAAAGTGTGACTTTTTATCAATATTTCTCACCCATGATTGGCAGGGATAAAGAGTTAAATAAAATAAAGAATTTTATCGAAGGTATTAAGGATAAAAAGAAATCTTCAATATTATATATTTATGGAGAAGCAGGAATCGGTAAATCAAGGTTAATATATGAGGCTACAAAAGATATTAAAGAAGATTTTTTTATATTTACACTTCAATCAGATAGCATAATAAAAAATAGTTTAAATGCCTTTGAATATTTTCTTAAAAAATATTTTAACCTTGATCTAGCAAAAGATGAAAATGAAAAGAAAATATTTTTTGAGAAAAAATATGATGAACTTATAGAAAAATTATCTCAAATAAAGGATCTTAAAGTAAATAAACTTGTCAAAGAACTTATTAGAACCAGATCATTCATAGCATCAATAATTGGTATATATTATAAAAATAGCCCATACGAATCACTTGACCCAAAAGGTAGATATGAAAATACCCTTTATGCAATAAAGGATTTTATTATTGCAAATAGTATTTTAAAACCAACTCTTATTATTTTTGAAGATTTTCATTGGATTGATTTTGATTCACTTGAAGAACTTAAGATTCTATCAAGAAATATTACTGACTTTCCTGTTGGTCTTATAATAACAAGTAGAATAAATGATGATGATACAAAACCAGCAATAAAATTGGAAGAACAAATATTATCTGAAGAAATTGTTTTAACTTCTCTTTCAGATGTTAGTTCGCAAAGGTTAATAGAAGTTGAATTAACAGGAAATGCCACTCAAGAGTTGAAGGAATTTATTATATCTAAAACCCAGTCAAATCCATTTTATATAGAGCAATTCTGTCTTTACCTTCTTGAAAATAATCTATTAAACAAAAAAGATGGACTTTTTTCACTTGTATCTTATGATTTACAAATACCATCAAGTATCAATTCTGTTATAATGGCAAGAATAGATAGACTTTCTTCAGAATTAAAAGAAGCTGTACAAATAGCTTCTGTGATCGGTATGGAATTTGAATTGAAAATACTTCAAATACTTATAAATGAATTGATGAATAACTTAAACAAGGAAAGTAGTGATGAAATAGTAATTGAATGCGAAAAACAGAAGATCTGGATTTCAATAAGTGAATTAAAATATATTTTCAAGCATCCACTTCTTCAACAGGTTGCCTATGAAATGCAACTTCGTCAAAGATTGACATTTATTCATAATATAATTGGTCAAATTCTTGAGCAGCTTTATGGAAAAAATCAGGAAAAATATAGCGAAATAGCTTACCATTATGATAAAGCAGAAAGATTTGACAAAGCAATTTTTTACTATGAAAAAGCAGCAGAATTTTTAAAATTCAATTATAAAAACAATGAATTGGTTAATTGTTATAATAGATTATTTGAACTTGAAAATAACATTCTTAAAAAGATAGAGATTCTAATAAATAAGGGATATATCCTTGAATTGATGGGGAAATGGGACCTTGCTGAAGAAAGTTATAAACTTGCTTTAAAACTTGCAGAAGAATCAAGAGAACTTAAGTCAATATGCAAAAGTAAAGAGATGCTTTCTTCCTTATTGATATCAAAGGGAAGCTATGAGAAGGCGATCACTTTACTTGATGAAGCGAGTGCAGTTGCTAAAAATATTGATGATAAAAGACAGTATTCTTTTATACTAAAAGACTATGGAAATATCTATTTCAATCAAGGAGAATATGATAAAGCACTTGAATTTTATGAAGAGATGAAAAATCTTTGTTATCAGATAAATGATAAGGCGGGTTATTCTATTGCAATTGAAAATATTGGAAATGTATTTGCAGATAAAGGACATTATGAAAAAGCCATGGAATATTATGAAGAAAAGATGGAAATATGTAAACAGATAAATGATAAAAGAGGATATTCAATAGCTGTAGGAAATATGGGCCTTTCATATCATTATAAAGGCGATTTTGAAAATGCACTAAAATGCTATGAAGAAAGAAAGAAAATCTGTTTTGAAATAGGAGATAAAACGGGATATTGCATAGCTGTTGGTAATATTGGAAATCTTTATAGAGATAAATTTGATTATGAAAATGCCATGAAATGTTTTGAAGAAATAAAAGAGATTTTCCTTAGCATGGGAGATAAAAGAAGATTCTCCATCGCTATAGGAAATATAGGAAATCTTGCTTTATGTAAAGGAGATTTTGAGATCGCATTGGATAATTTTAATTTACAAAAAGAAATAACTTTATTAATAGGTGACAAAAGAGGTTATGTAACTTCACTTATGAATATTGCAAAGACTTTAGATTCAAAAAAAGAATATGAGAAAGCTCTAAAATATTATGATGAAGCAATTAGATTAGCAAAAGAATTACATCTTGATTATCATCTATGCGAGTTATTAAGGAAAAAGGCAGATATGCTATGGGAAATGAATCTTTTAGATCTTGCAGAAACTGCAAATGAAGAAGCTTTTGAAATATCCAACGAAATTCATAGTGATGAAAATATCTTTGATTGTCTGGTTTTAAGATACACAATTAAAAATGATGTTTCAAATCTATTAAATCTTCTTTCATCTTCAGATGAAGATGAAAAAAAAGCTTCTATCATTTATTCTTTGTATAAAATCACAAAAGATGATCAGTATAAAATTAAATGCAAAGATCTTTACAAAAAGCTTTTTGATACCACTTACTTTTATGCTTTCAAGTTAAGATATGATGAATTAAATAATTAAAAACCCTATTGATAGCTAAATTAATTTTGCTAATTTTAATTTATGGGAAAAGTGAAATAAAAAGGGGTTTATATGTTGGCTTTTGTCAATAAGAAATCTTTTAGAATAAGTTTATCTATTTTTTTACTTTTATTTTTATCTTTAGTAATCTTCTTCTCTTTTTTATCTTTTTCACAATCCAATGATTTTGTTATGGATAGCCTTGGGAGAAAAGTTAAGCTTCTTGATTATCAAAGGATTGGGATTATTAATCCTGCTGCATTAAAATCATTTATATTTTTGAATGTTGAAAATAGTAAGATTATTGGAGTAGATTCATATTCAATAATTAAATATAAAGAATTTTTATCAAAAGAAACATTCAATCTTGGAGATTTCAACAATCCTAATATTGAAACAATTGTTAAAAGCAAGATTGATTTACTCATTCTTGATCAGTCTTTTCCAATACAAAAACTATATGAAATAGAAAAATTAAATATACCTTATTTTGTATACTCTACAACTCCTTCTGATTATAATTCAATATCAAACAATCTTTATAGTCTTTCCAAAATAGTTAAAAAAGAAAAAGAATATACAAAACTAAAAGAGCAGCAGATAACTCCCTTTGAGAATAGATTAATAAGTTTAAAAATTAAATTCTCTGGCAAGACTATTATTTTCATTGTTTGGGCCGATAAAAACATTACCTGCGCGGGATCTGACTCTTATCTATCTTTTTTAGCTCAATTTACTGGTTTTGCAAATGTTATAAATGAAAAAGGTTGGATAAATATCTCCTTCGAAAAACTGCTGATGCTGAACCCCGACTATATAATTGTCGCATCTTCATTTGTAGATAAAGAATTTTTCTCAAATAATCTTTTTAAGAACTTGAAAGCAGTTATAAATAAAAATATCTATTATTTTAATGAGAAAGATGAAGATATTATTTTGCAACCATCTTTTGATTTATGGAAAGGATTTTATGATATTTTAATCAGATTCAATTAAAGTAAAATTATCTTTTCTATATATAAATTTCTCTTTTTTTCCCATCTATTAGACTTGATATTAAACCATCTTCTTCCATTTTTTCCACAATTCTTGCAGCTCTGTTATAACCTATTTTCAATCTTCTTTGTAAATATGAGGCAGAAACTTTTCTTTCTCTTTTTACAATTTCGACTGCCTGAGGATAAAGAGGATCATCAATAAAAGATTCATCGGCATTATATCCATTTTCTTCAATTTTAATATCTGAAAATAATTCATTTATAGCCTTTCTCTCTGTTTTATATTTTTCTGATATCTTTTTAACAAGTTCTCTTACTTCATTCGTAGAAATGAAAGCCCCCTGAATCCTGACTGGTGGCAGACCCGCAAAAGAAAAAAGCATATCTCCATTTCCAAGCAAAGATTCTGCTCCTGATGTATCAAGGATAATCCTTGAATCTGTTTTAGAAAATGTTTGAAAGGCTATCCTTGAAGGAAGATTTGATTTTATTACACCTGTAACGACTTCAGCAGATGGCCTTTGTGTTGCGAATATAAGATGTATTCCTACCGCTCTTGCCATAGCAGAAAGATGTATCAAAGAATCCTCTATTATTTTTTGTGCGGTTTGCATTAAGGCATAAAATTCATCTATTATCAAAACAAGATAAGGTAATTTTTCTTCCATTATCTGATTGTAATCTTCAATAGATCTAACACTATGTTCCTTAAGTATTGAATACCTATTTTCCATCTCAGCAACAAGCCATTTTAATGCTGCTGAAGCATCTTCGGGATATATAATTATCTCATCTGTTAAAAGATGTGGTAAGTCATTGTACAATGAAAGTTCGACTCTTTTTGGATCTATCAAAAGAAGCCTTACTCTTTCGGGAGGATTAGCTATGACAAGTGATGCGATTAATGTATTTATGCAGACAGATTTACCAGAACCTGTTCTTCCTGCTATTAAAAGATGTGGTGATTTCGAAATATCTGTAACTATTGTTTTTCCTTCGATATCTTTACCAAGTATAAATGGAAGATTCATATTTGAATTTTTAAATTCATCAGATTTTGCAAGGTCTGTAAAATATACTATTTGTTTTATTTCATTTGGGATTTCAATACCAACAGCCTTTTTACCAGGAATTGGTGCCAGGATCCTTATCTTTTCAGCTGATAGGTTATAGGTAATATTTTTTTCTAGATTTATTATCTTTCCAAGGTTGACTTTTTCATCTATCTCAAGTTCAAACCTTGTAACAACAGGTCCCTTTATATAGTTTAATAATTTTGATTCAATACCAAAATCTTTTAAAGTTTTAAGTATTATAGCTGCTTTTTCTTCAGTTATTTTGTCATCATCCTCATCTGCTAAAATATGAGGATGCAAAACTTTTGGTAATATATTTTCAATTGCATAATTTTTATATTCTATTTCTGAAATTTTTTCTTTTTTAAAGTTATCTTCATTTTCTATAATATCTTTTATCTCTATTTCTTCTCTGACTTCGATTTCATCTTTGCTAAAATTCTCTTTTTCAAAATTTTCATTCAAATCTATAATTTTTTCTAAAATTATCTTGTTATTAATTTTATCAGGCATTTCTTTATTTTTCATATCATTTTTCAAATCATCTTTCATTTCATCTTTGATTTTATCTTCTATTTCATATTTTATCTCATCTTTTATCTCATTATTTGTCTTATTATCTATCTCATTATTTATTTCATTATTTAATTCATTATTAATTTCTTCATCTTTTTCATCTTCCTGTATTTGATTTTCTGTTTTTTCTCTTTCAAAAATATGCTCTTCTTCAATCTTTATTTCCTTTGATTTTTCAAGTTCAGCATTTATTTCAACTTGCTCATCCTCTGGAATAAAAGGTTTTATTTCAATCTCGGGAAGATTTAACCTTCCTGTTAAATTTTCTGGTTTTATCCCTGAATTTTTGTAAATAACTTTTAATTGCTCTTGTTGTTGTTCAAACCTTAAATTAAAAAAATAAATTAAAGAAACTATAAAATATAAAAGAAAAAATATAATTAGAAGAATATATAAAATAAAAAACACAATTTCATTTTCCATTAAATACACTATTTCTTTATTTATAGAAAAGAAATTTGAACCAAAAAAAATCACTTCAAGAAGTGGCATAACTGCTGTAATTAAGAAAAGAAAGGAAAAAAGAAGATTTAATGCTTTTTCATCGGCTAATGTGTCTGACTTAAAAATAAAAAACCATATTGCCTCTATTGCAATCCATGGAAATATACCTAGGGTAATTAAAAGTGCGTTCTGAAAAAGATATAGCACAAAGAGCAAAATCGAACATGTGAAAGCCAATATATAATGGATTAATTTTATATTAAATTTCATTACTTCCTCATAAAAAAATATTTACAAATTTCATTTACATTATAGTTTTTCGGTATGAAATTAAAAAGCTTCTTTTTTAAATCAATTGCTTTTTTTCTTTTTATATTTTTTATTTTAAGTTTTTCATGTTCCACTTTTAAGTATCAAGTTACAGAATTTAAAGGACAAAATGAAGTTGATTTTTTAAATCATTTATATCCAATTGTTTCAGGTGATCCCCAAAAACCAATGAATGAAACCATGAATTTTTGCTCTGTGTTTATCGATGAAAATGGTATATTTTATTCCTTAACCTTGGAATTAAATAAATTAAACTTAAATAATACTGATTTCTGGTTTTATGAACTATTTTTTTATGATTATTCACCTCTTCAAAAAAAAGAAAAAGAATCTGAAAATAATAATCAAAATGCCCAGAACAATCAAAATCAATCTATAAACAATCAGAATAGTGAAAAAGATAAGGATGTAAAACCAATTGTTGTAAAGATAACAGCAACTTCAATAAATCCTATGACACCAATTAAAATAACAGAAAAAACCATAAGTTTTGGCAAAAATATATTTTCCTGGAAAAATAATAAACTTTTTTTCCAATTTAAAGATAAAAAAAATTCAATAAAAATAACAGCTTCTCTATATCCTCAAAATAATTTTTCTGTTCTTGGCTCACCTATGATAAAACAAACTTCGGGTCAATCAATATTTTTTACCTCTGCAGATTTACCAGTTGAATGTGAATACAATTTCCAATATTCAGAAAAGGAAAAAGTAAATAAAAAACTAAAAAATGGTTTTGGTTTACTTTATAAGAATTGGGGTGCAACGACATTGTCGGATTATGAACTTCATTTCTTAAAATTTTCTAATTTTAATTTGAAAGATATTAAAATCAACCCTCCAGAAAATCTTATTAATAAATCCTATTTAATTTTTTCAATTCCAAAAGCTTCATTTTATTCTATATTAGAAATTTCTAAAGAAAACAAACTCCCGTCATTCAGACTTATTCCAAATTTTTACCCCGAAACTGATTACAGTTACTCCCAGATAATCCCTGATAAAAATAGAAGATACCCATCGAATTTTTCAATACTTATGCAAAATTTTAAAATTCGTTTTACTCCTATTTATAAAAATTCTATTGTTCAGTTTTTTACTCATGATAGCTGGTTTGGAATTGTGCCAGTATATGATTCTGCTGGAAGAGCCATCGGACTTGGTTTTTCTAATTTATACGAATATTCTAGAATGAAATAGCATTTTCATTTATTATTTTATCATCTTAATTTTCTTTTTATCTATAATTTCTTTACTTTTGTCAATAAAAATATTAGTATTTTAAAAATAAGTCTTATTTTTTAGAAGTTTGGATTTCAAAGTTGTTTTTATTATTTATTCTATTTTTGCTTTTATATGTTTAACTTTGAGATTTAACTACCTAAAAATTAAGGGGGCATGTAATGGAATTTGAAAAACTAGTCCAATCCAGAAGATCTTATAGAGCTTTAGAAAAAGTCGAAATTACTGATGACATGATCCGTAAGCTTATCAATGCTGCATCTTTAGCTCCTTCCTGCTATAACAATCAACCATGGAAATATCTTTTTATTAAAAGTGAAGATAAACTTAAAGATCTTTTTGAAGCATATAATAAAGGTAATGAATGGTGCAGAAATGCAAGTGCAGTTATCGTTGTGTTTTCGAAAAAAGAGGATGATTGCGTAATAGGTCAAAGAATATATTATCAATTTGATACTGGTATGGCTACAGTTTTACTTTTACTTAAGGCGACAGAGCTTGGACTTGTTGCTCATCCGATAGCAGGATTTGATCCAGCTAAAGTTGCTTCAATAATTCAGCTTCCAGCTGATTACGAGATTATTACATTAATAATAGTTGGCAAAAAAAGTGAGGATCTTTCAATTTTAACAAAACCATGGCAAATAGAAAGTGAAAAGACAAGACCCGACAGAAAAAAACCTCAAGAATTTTGTTTTATAGATATCTTTGGGCATGGACTTTAATATCAGTTCTTGCTTTTAATGAATTAATTATCTGGTTTATCAAATTTTCATAGCTTATTCCATACATTGTTGCGATCATAGGTAAATCTGAATGTGTAGGATGAAGACCCGCAATAGGATTGATCTCCAAAAATTGTGGTGTTCCTTTTTCATCCAATCTTATATCTACCCTTGAAGCATCGCGACAACCTAAAAGTTTATGGATATTCAAAGCAAGTTTACAGGCTTGATTCGAAGAATGATCATTTACTGGTATATATTGAACTACCTGTTCACAATTTTCTTTATTAAAATATGAATAAGCTCCTTCTTCAGCATATTCTTTCAATAAAATTTCCATTGCCCCTATTATTTTTGAATTTTCTCCAGTTCCCAATATTCCTATGGTAAATTCTCTTCCTGGTAGATAAGGTTCAATAATTACAGGTTGTTTATATTTATTAAGTAGATATTCCACTTGAAATTCTAAATCCAAAATATTAGATACTCTACTTTTGCTTGATACTCCTACTCCTGTTCCGCAAGCGACAGGTTTAACAAACAATGGATATTCAAGTCTATTATTGTAAATTTTTTCCTTTATTTGGCAAAGTTCCTTATGATCTTCTATCATTATAAAATCTGTTGTTTCAAGGTTAGCACTTTTTACAAT
>DAOOKC010000037.1:0-15608 GCA_035385485.1 Exilispira sp. | reverse complement strand
AAACAAACATCATATTTATGATTGCTATACTCATTCTTTATTATCTTTAAAATAACCATCTCCATTTTTCAAAAAATATGTTTCTTCATTATCTTTTTTATAGTCTATTGAATCACCTTTTGAATATAAGATATCATTATCTGAATTTATATATTTAAAATAACCATTTAAGATAAAAATTCTTTGTGAATCTTCATTTTTTTGGTTTTGATTATTCTGCTTCTGATAAAATAAAATTTGATCCCCTTTAATATCAAGCATTTTGGAACTAACTTTTGCATTTTTATCCAATTTTATTGAATTGTCATTAATATTGAAAATAGCTCTATCTGCAAATCCTTCAAAATCGACAAATTCATCTACAATTTTTGAGTTATATAAACCAGTTTTATTCTTTATTATTACATCTTTTTTAAAAATAGCATTTGTTTCGTTAATAAATATTCCGAAGGAAGTTATATCAAATCCATCTTTATTAACAAAAGCTGTTTTTTCGCTTGATATTTCCTTTTTTTCAATATTACATACCAATAAGTCTCCTTTAATATCTATATTTTGTTTCAAGTTTTTTATAGATGCATTTCCACTTAAATTAACAATTTTAATATCATCAATTTTATCAGTATAAGCAATTTCTGAAGTTATATAATATAATTTTTCTTTATTTTCAAAAATGGTAATTTTTGGATTCTCTATCTTCATATAATTCAAAGTTGAATATTGGATAATTCTATCGTAGAATATTTCTATTCGTTGATTTTTGTCGGATGAATTACTATTAATCTTACCATTTAACATTATAATATCAGGATAGGCACTTTTATATTTTTCCTCTTCCAGATTAAATGGGAAAGATGAATTAATTCCACTATTATTTTTATTAGAGACTAAAGTTGAAAAAACTATGCCTAAAAGAAATATAAAAAAGAGAATCATCATTATTGAAAAAAACGATAATTTGATTTTTTTTACCATATTAACTTCCAAAATGTATTAAATATTTATCATCCATTTCTTCAGTACTAAAATCTTTTAAGGGCAATTTTACTGGTTTTCCAGTTTTCTGACTTTTATAAATAGCCAGAATGATTTGTAATGCTTTTTTACCTTCCTCTGCTGAGATATATGGAGTTCTATCATTTTTAATAGCTTCAATCATGTCTTTATATAAATGTATATGACCAAAGCCATATACAGCTTGATAATCATTCCCCAATTCATAAGCTGTATTAATCATATTTTCTTCATTATCACCAACTTTATCACTATCTGAAAATCTCCAATTTTCTATTTTATTTATTGCAAGACCTCCAAGTTTAACTGTGCCATTTGTTCCAGAAATATACAGAGTTTCTTCAAGATTTTTAGGAAAAGTATTTGCACTACCCTCAATTATTCCTATAGCACCATTTTTTGTTTTTAAAATTGCTGAACCAAAATCCTCAGCTTCTATATCTTTACAGAATCTTGCGGTAACTCCATAGACCTCGGTAATATCAGATCCTAAAAACCATTGTAAAAGATCTATGTTGTGAGTACATTGATTCATAAGAGTACCGCCATCAAGCTTCCATGTCCCTCTCCATGGAGCTTGTTTATAATAATTCATATCTCTATTCCATCTTATATTTGCAGTTACATTGATGATTTTCCCAAATCTTCCTTCTTCATATGCTTTTCTTGCAAGTTGCACAGTATGATTAAATCTATTTTGAAAGGATATTGCAAGTTTTTTATTATATTTTTTAGAATATTCTATCATTTCATCAGCATCTTTTATTGAAAGAGCCATCGGTTTTTCACATATAACATGGCAGTTGGAAGCAAGACAATCTTTTACTATAAAGTGATGGTAACCCGACTCAGTTGCGACTGATACTAAATCTGGCTTTATTTTGTTTAACATAATAGTATAATCATCAAAAACTTCTGGTTCTACTTTAATTCCTTTTTCTATCATTTTTTCTTTATATTGCATCGCTCTTTCTTTTGCCCTTGATTTAATAACATCTACAAAAGCAACAGCTAAAATATTATCGCCATTTGCAACTAAGGCATCAACATGTTTTAAAGAGATCCTGCCACAACCGATTAATGCAAAATTTAGTTTCATTCTGACTCCTTTTTACATTTTTTAAGTTTTTATTTAATTAAACAAATTTTTCAATAAAAAAGTTTTTCCATTTTTCAACTATTTCTATAGGTGGATTAAAATGGAAATTGTATAAGTCTTTATCTAAAGGTTCGTCATTATAATAAGGTCTATTACAAAGATTACATCCTGAAGTTTTTAAATAATCTCCTTCATTCAATATCTTGATAATATTTTTATATCTATTAGAGTCTTTAAATGCTTTTTTTGAAAATGAATCTATCATCATAGTTTTAGTAAAATTTATGTTTTTAGTAAAATCTTCAACTTCTGAATCATCTAATGAATAGATATACTGCCTTAAAAATTGGATTTGTCTATATCTTTTTAATTCTACTTTCGGAAAATCTTCCATTTCAGTACCTTTTATTGGAGTAAATGCAAAAAGAGCAATATTTACTTTATTGTTTTTTAATAATGTAAATAATTTTATTAGATCAAAATCAGACTCCCCCAACCCTACAATAATGTGAACTGTGATTTTTGAAGGATATTTTTTCGAAGCTTCAATTGCTAAATTAACAATTTTATCAAATGAAATATTTTTTCTTTTTATTTTATTATATATTACATCAGATGCAGCATCTATTGCTATTCCAAGATTTAATAAATTATTCTTAAACAAAATGTCAATCTGCTGAATATCGTATACATCTATTGATGCACCAAAAGGAATATTCAAAGACTTATTAAATCTGCCTAAAATCTCAATAAAATTATTAAAATAATTATTGACTCCAACGACTTGAAAGCATCCTTTTTTGATTATATTATTATTTTGTAATGAATTTATAACAATATCAATATCAAAAGATGGCCAGCTAACTCGGGAAAGTAGTTCATTATTTCCTGCTGATTTTTTACCCTGAGCACAAAATGCACAACTATTCATACACTTTGTACCAACCATAAAATATGCTTGAAAAGACTTGGCATTGGTTTTTATTTTTTTTAGTCCTAATATAGAAGCTGTTAAAGTAGAAACACCTATTTTTTCGTTGATAATTTTGTTCATCTATTTTTAGATATCATAATAAAGTTAGTTGTCAAAGAATAACAAAAGACTTTTCAAATATTTATTTTATATTATTATTGAAATTGGTATAATTTTCTTCTATTGAAAAATATATATTATAAATAAAAGCTATTATAAGTTATTATTAGCAACCTTTTTCTAATTATAGAAATTGTGCTTAAAAATTATAAAAGAGGAGTTAAATATGATTAATTTAAATGAAAAATTTTTAACTAACTTCATCAGCAAAGATGAATTTAATAAAACATTGTCTTTTGCAAAAGAGAAAATGCAAATTTTGCTTGATGGGAAAGGTTTGGGCTATGAAATGACCGGTTGGATAAATTATTCTTCTTATTTTTCAGATGAAATTTTGACTAAAATTGATAAAAGTGCTAAAAGACTCTCTTCTATTTCAGATGTAATAGTCTCTATAGGAATTGGAGGCTCTTATTTAGGTATAAAGGCAATTTTAGATCCTTTTCCAGGTAATAATAAAGTTGTCTTTGCAGGAAATAATCTTTCAACATTATATATAAATCAGTTACTTGAATATCTTAAAGGAAAATCATTTTCTTTGATTGTAATTTCAAAATCTGGAACCACTACAGAACCATCATTGCTTTTTAGAATTTTACTTAGTAAGATAATAGAAAATTATGGAGAAGACTCAATAAAAGAGAGAGTTGTTTTAATCACAGATAAAGAAAAAGGGGCTCTGCAATATATTAAAAATAAATATAATTGTGATAGTTTTATAATTCCAGATGAAATTGGTGGTAGATTTTCAGTTTTTACCCCAGTAGGTCTATTACCTCTCGCAGCAGCAGGACATGATATCTTTGAAATTACCAGAAAAATAAGAGATTATGAAAATCAATTAAAAAAGATAGATGATAATAATCCAGCTATAAGATATGCTTCCATTAGATATAATTTATATACAAATCATAATCTACCTATAGAAGTTTTAATCTCATATGAAGAAAAACTTCGTTATGTTTTAGAGTGGTGGAAACAGCTTTTTGGAGAATCTGAAGGAAAAGAAAATAAGGGATTATTCCCCGCAAGCGCTATTTTTACCACTGATTTACATTCATTTGGTCAATATTTACAACAGGGTCCAAGAAATTTCTTTGAAACAATTATAAACTTTGAAAAAGAGCCGGATTCTGTAAATATTCCATATTTTGAAAATGATTTTGATGGTTTTAATATTTGTTCAAATAAGAAAATAAAAGAAATTAAAGATATTGCATTTAAAGCAACAGCCATAGCTCATAGTGATGGTAATTGCCCAGTAATTATACTAAATTTACAAAATCTTGATATATTTAATATATGTGAATTATTTCTATTTTTCTTTTATTCATGCGCCATATCGGGTTATTTACTTGATTTAAATCCATTTGATCAACCTGGAGTTGAGCTTTACAAGAAAAATATGCTATTACTTTTAGGAAAAAATAGAAATGAAGAAGAAAGAAATAAAATTGAAAAAAGAATTATGGAATTATTTTGATTTTTTATTTTTGTGATGCTTTTTATTTAATAGTTTTATATAAAAAGAAATAATTGATTAATTTTAATTTTAATAAATCTAAATTGAAAATTTATTAAATTAAAAGAGGATATAAAAATGTGTGGTGTAGTATCAATAATTTATGAAAAAGAAAACAAAAAAATTGGAGTTGAGGCAGTTAATCTTCTTAAAAGATTAGAATATAGAGGATATGATTCAACAGGTGCATCTTTTATAGATCAATCGCAAAATATTGTAGTTAGAAAAAAAGTTGGAGCTCCATCAAAAGTAGTTGAGGAACTTCAAATCAGCCAATTTGGTGGGCAAAGATTTATAGGTCAGGTAAGGTGGGCAACATTTGGAGCTGTCACCGATAAAAATTCTCAACCTCATCTTGTAAATTGTTATGAAAGATTAGTTGGAGCGCACAATGGTAATATTGCTAATACTGATACATTAAAAGAATATTTAAAGGATGAAGGTCATAAAGTAGTTTCAGATAATGATGGAGAGATTCTAGTTCATTTAATAGAACATTTTTATCACAATAATAAAAAGCAGAATAATATTAAAATTGATAAAGAAATTATAAAAAAAGTCCCAAAATTAAATGAAAAAGATGATACAAATCTTGTTTTATCATTTATCGATGCTATTAGAAAAGCTGATACAAAAGCAAATGGTTCTTATGCTGCTTGTATCGCAGATCCTATGCTTCATGGAGTTTTTGCTATTAAATCTGGTTCTTCTCTTTACGCGGGAATAGGTAAGGATGATGAAGGAGATTTTATTGTCGTTTCGAGTGATTTAACCTCTGTTCTTTCTAAAACAAGATTATTAATTCCATTGAAAGAAGGTGAAGCTATTTACTTTACTGAAAAAGATTACTTTATCTTCCCATTATCAGGTGAATTAAATTTTGTAAAACCTGAAGCAAAAAGATCTAAACTAAATGTCAAGGACACTGCATTATCCCCTCGTTTTCACTTTTATATGGAACAGGAGATTTATACTTCTTCTCAAAACATAAATGAAATATTATTATATTATTTTATGTCAGATGAAAGAAAACCTTTATATGATTATTTTGAAAATGATGAAGAAAACTCATTATCAATTTATACCCAACTAATTCAGGTCAATACAAAGAAGACTGATGAAGAAATGGGTAAATCATTCTTAGAAATAATTGACAAAGATAATTTTAAAAAATTATTCACTCAATTTTTAAAAGAAAGAAAAGTAAATGGTAATTTTACATTTTCTGGATTTATTAGTGATGAAAAACAACTTCTTTCTGATCTTTATAAAATAAATAAAAACTGGGAGAATGAATTAATTTTCCTAGATAATCTAATTTTATGGAAAAAACAAAGGAAAATATTAAAATATTTAGAAACCCTTGTAAATTCTATAATAGAACTTAATGAAAAAAATGGCAATGTTTTCGTTATAGCATGCGGTACTTCATATCATGCAGCATTAACGGGATCTTATTTTTTTAATAACCTGACATCTATACCTTTACTTGTGGTCAATCCTGGTGCTTTTAGATCTCAATATTTATCATCATTAAATGAAAAAGATTTAATTATAGTAATAAGTCAATCAGGAGAAACAAAAGATTTAATAGATATAATACAGGACTGTAAAATCAAAAACAAGGACATTACTGTTGTTTCAATTGTGAATAATGAAAATTCAAGGATTCCTCAAGAATTATCAGACTACTTTTTGCCAATACTTTGTGGTCCAGAAATCGCAGTTGCAGCTACCAAATCTTTCATAAATCAACTTTTAATACTCTATATTATTGCATCAAAAATAAACTTAAAAATAAACAAAAAAGATGAACAACAACTTAAAAAAAATATTCTAAAAATACAGGATCTAATAGATGAGACTCTAAGCAAATGCGATAAAGACATAACTGAAGTCGCATTGAAGCTTTTTTTAAAACCATCTATTCATATACTTGGAACTTCTTTAACCGGGATTTCTAAAGAAGGAGCTTTGAAAATAAGAGAAGTCGTATTGAATCACACTGAAGGTTATGATTCTGTTGAATTCAAGCATGGTCCAAATACTATCTTAGGGAAAAACACATTGTTTTCCATATCTGATATTCAACAGATTATGACTGATTTAATTGATTTCTTGCGTGAGACATATATTAAAATATCAAAAGAAAAAAACTTTAATGAAATAGTAAATAATATTCTAAAAGAGTTATCAAGAATTGGTCTTGAAAAAGATCAGGATTTACTTGATGATAATGATAATAATTCGGAAAGTATTGAAAAACAAATCCTTAGAGATTTTATGAAAAAAATATCAATAGAATCTTATTTTTCAAACTATCCTCTTATTTTTATTTGTCCACCTGATGAAAGAGACATAAGAATAACTATCGCTCAAATTCATACTCATAAAATTAGAGGAGCCGATGTAATATTAATAGCAGAAGATAATGATGAACTTGCCAAATCTATAATCAATCCCCCGGAAAATTCAAAAAACTATTTTAGCAAGTTCATCAAAATACCTTCCTGCGATGACAAAAATATTTTTGTTTTCCCAGCCAGTATAGTGCTTCAAACACTAGCATTCAAGATGTCAGTTATGAAAATGAAATACCTCAATAGCTTAAAAATAGATAATCATGGTGTCCACCCCGATGCACCAAAAAATGTCTCTAAATCTATAACAGTGGATTAGATTATCATATTTTTTATTTTTAAGTATTTTTACTTTTATAAAATGTTCTCATAATTTTATTATAATATTTTATTGCTTTTATTAATTTCTTTTATTGTATTATTATCCCCAAACCCGATATAGAATTATTGTCACTTACATGACCCAAATTATAATCAGATATTTCTATTTTAATTTCATTTATCTGATAATAATCCATAAAATCTATGGCTATTTTATCAGATGCTACTGTAAACTTTGCATAAACAGACAGATCAAGGTTTTCAGATGGGAATCCAGAAGTATCAGGATATACTATTGAAGAGAAAATGCCATTTCCTAATTCCTGAGTATTAGATACATATATAGTTCTATATTCAGTAACATTTTTAAAACCATTGAAATATGTTAAATATAGTTTCCCACCAGAAAATTTTAAAACAGAATTAAAGTTTTGAATATTGAATTTAATAGGAATAGGATCATTTATATGAAAGCTGTTACCTTCTTCAAACGCTAATACACAAGAAATATCAATATAATTTAATGTTATAGACAAATTTTTACTTTCACCAGCAGATAAATTTATTTTTTGAACATCCCCCGTTAAAATAATATAATTTTTTAACCCAGAACTGGTTGTTGATGTTAATTGTAAAGCAAGGACTGTAATAGTATAATCCCCTGGATATAAAGTCCAGTCAACAACCTGACTTCCCTGGTCTTTACTAAACATAATGGCTTTTTTGTAGCTCTGCATATTATCATTTGATAGGAAAATGGCAATGTCAGTAGTCTCGGGCAAAATAAGTCTTGGCCAGATTATTTGAATCGTGATTTTAGCATTTTCTTCAAGCAAAAGTTCAGCTGTTCCCTGACATGAAATAAAAAAGATAAAAAAAATGGATAAAATGATGCAAAAAAGATAGTAAAAAGACTTTTTCATGAAAAACCTCCAAAACTTTTTACTTAAAAGAAACCTTACATTTTATATCTTAAATTAAAGATATAAAATTTCAAGTATTTCTATTTTAAAATAAGTAAAAATATTTTTGAATATAACAGAAAATTTGATTGATTAAAATTTTTATTAGTGGATTGTAAATTTTTCTAATTATGAATTTTTTGGAGTTTTTAATGATTAATAATAAAAATAGTAAATTTTATAAATTTATTTTTAACCTAAAGTTATTGGATATTTAATATTTAGAGATAAATTAGAAACTCAAGAAAAATTTTATATAAAATAGTTATCTATCCAATTCTTCATCATTTATAGATTCAAGATAATTTTCCAGGAAAATAGCAATATTTTTAATCGTACTTTCTTCAAAAGGATTTTCAAGATTTCCACTGTTAATTATATCTATAAAAGATTTACTTCCACCGATTTTTCACAAATTATAATAATCTTCCCAGGCTTTTTTATTGTCTTTTTCATTTTTCATCCAGAATTGAAAGGCTACTATCTGAGCAAGAGCATAATCTATGTAATAAAAAGGCACTTCAAAAATATGAGATTGTCTAAACCATGTTATCCCTTCTTCTAATTCTGGATTTTCTGAATAATCTCTTTGAGGTAGATATTCTTTTGTTAATTCACTCCAAATTGAATTTATCTTTTGAGCTCCTATATTTTTGTCTTCAAAGACTTTATGTTGAAATTCATCAACTAACGCAGCATAAGGAATAAATGTTATTGCTCCACAAATATGTTGGTACTTAAATTTTAAGTCTTCAGATTCAAAAAATAGATTCATAAAAGGATATGTAATAAATTCCATACTCATGGAGAATATCTCTGCTGCTTCTAAAGTTGGGAATTGATATTCTGGAAATGGATAATCTTTACTCATATAAGATTGGAAAGCATGTCCGGTTTCATGAGTTAAGACCTCTACATCATGAGTTGTGCCATTAAAATTGGCAAAAATAAATGGAACCTGATATTTTTGTATAAATGTGCAATAACCAATAGGAGCTTTTCCAGGTTTGCTTTCGACATCCAAAAGATTTGAATTTATTAGCATACTAAAAAAATCACCAATATTTTTATCTATTTTTTGATACATCATTAATGCTTTTGAAACAAGTTCTTTAGGATTTCCTTTTGGTTTAGGATTTCCACTTTTATAGAAAACAGATTCGTCATAATAAGATAATTTACTTAAGCCAAGTCTTTTTGCTTGATTTTTATATATTTTTTGAGAAATTGGAACAATATATTTTTTTATATAACTTCTAAACTTTTCAACCTGCACATTATTATAATCTGATCTTGCTAATCTAAAATAACCAAGATTAATAAAATTTTCATAGTTCAATTTTTTAGCAATATTACTCCTTACGCTAACAAGTTGGTCATAAATCCTATTAAATTCATTTTTTTTATCAATAAAAAATTTCCAGTATGATTCATAAGCCCTTTTTCGAAGATTTCTATCAGGATGTTGCATAAAATATGACATTTGAGATAATGTATATTCTTTTCCTTCAAAATTAATCTTAGCCTGTGAAGTAAATTTTCGATATTCTGTCTTTAAATTATTTTCTTGTTGCATATCAGAAAGGATAATCTCATCAAAAGTTTTAATAGCTGATTCTAATAAAACAATAATCTGTTTTCCATATTTATTTTCAATTTCTTTTAAGTACTTTGATTCTAAAATCAATTTTGATATTTTATTCAAAATACCTTCATAATAAGGACTTATGGAATCGAAATAGTTTTGTTGTTCTTCATAAAATTTATCTAAAGTATTTATAGAATATCGGATTGAGGAAATTGTTTGCATTGTTTCATATTCTTTTCTTAAATTTATAATTTCATTAATAGCTTTATCAAAACCTGAAAAGTCATCTGCATTATTCATATCATTTATCAGTGTATCAAATTTTAGTTTATATTTTTCAAAATCTGGTTTGACATATTCAAAATCATTAAAGTTCATATCTTATCCTTTATTTAATTTTATCTAAATTAAAAAAAATTTTACAAAATGCAAATAAAAATTATAATGATTTTTAGTATTATACGATAAAAAATATAGTTTTACTTAGCTTTTGGAGGAAATAATGTTAGAATTTGAAAGAGATAAGTTTGATAATTTTATTAATCTTGGGTTTGATGAAATATTAGAAAGTTTCGAACAAAATCCCGATATTACTGATGATAAAAACTATTGGTTTTTTGATAATGAAAAACAGGATGTATTATTTATTTCTTATGCTGATCCTTCTAAATTTTCAAAGTGCACATTAATTCATAAAGAAGATGAACTTTTTGTTGAACAAAATAAAATCTCTATTGCTTTAAAAGCTTCTCTATATGCGGGTTATATTATGTATGAGCAGGGTTTTCCATTATTGATTTTAAATGCTAATTTAAAAACTAATGGTAATAAAAATATATCAAGCTATGATAGTAAACAATCTCTTGATACTTTTATAGATGATAATCCAGATTTTGATCTAGAAGAGACTAAATTAATAATATTCTTATTTAATGAAGGTAGAGATTATTATTCAACAACAGTTCAACTTCCTTCAAAATACAGAGGTATAATGAAAGAATTAAAGTTAAAAGAAAATCTTTTAGATATTCCAGATTTAGATTATCTTTCAGAACAATATAGAATACCTTCAATAAATCTAGCTATAGGTTTTTATGATTTTGGAAAAGCTTCTGAAAGAGTAAATTATCTTGATTTAGAAGATTCTATTCGGATTGCTTTTTCCATTACTGAACTTTTAGAGCCAGTTGATAAAGAAAATTTACCAATTGAACTAAATGAAGAATATGAAGAAGAAGATGAATATGAAGAGGAAGAAGAAAATTATGAAGATTTAGAAGAAGATGATGATGAATATGATGAAGAAGAAGATGAGGATGAAGATTATGAGGATGAGGATTATGAAGATGATGATGATTATTAAAGAAAATTGATATAGTTACTAATATTATTTTATTTTTGGTTTAAGATTATTAAATATAGTTATTAGTATTTACTTATTACAGATAATCTTTCGGAAATATTCATAAGATGATCTCCTATTTTTTCAAGATTTAAAACATAATCATATAAAATTGTAGAGATCGAAGTATTATTTTTGTATTCTTGTGCAAGTTTATAATAATCATCTTGAAAATCATTTCTTAAACTATTAATTTTGGCTTCAAAATTATGTGAAGTTTGAAGGTCTATTTCCATATTGTTTTCAAGTTTGTCAGAAATAAAATTAATAAATTCTAGAATTGTATCCAAAATTTTGATTAATTTATCAGTAACATTTTCTGGAAAATCTATATTAATTGCTGAATATCTTTTAAAGATATTATATAGATTCTGTTGATGATCTCCTATTCTTTCAAGATCATTTATAGCATGCAAAAGACTTGGAATTGCATTTGATATTTTTTCACTTGCCTCAACATTTGTAATAAGGGTAATATAATTAGTCACTTCAAATTGATTAATATCGAGAATTTCCTCGTTTTTTAAAAGTATCTCCAGATTTTGTTTTGAATTTTTAGTTTTTATAGAGCTTTTAAATTGGCTTAAACCATTAAAAGAAAGCAATAAACCCCTATTTATCTCTTTTACCACTGCTTCTAATGCAATGTAAGGAGATTTTAATAAATTTTTATCAAGATATTTAACAGCATCTTCTCTTTCCTCAATTTTACCTCTAAATAAAAACTCGATTAAGGCGGTATAATATTTTGTAAAAGGCAGAAATAATATAGTATTTGTAATATTAAATAATGTATGAGCATTAGCAGCCATTCTTACTGGATCTGTCGATAAAGTGATATACTTTGTAAACCAAATTACCAGAATTTTAAAAGGAGTTAATAAAATCAATGCCCAAATTGTTCCGATAATATTAAATCCAAAATGAGCTGCAGCGACTCTTTTAGCTGAAATATTTCCACCAATAGCTGCAAGCAAGGCTGTTATACATGTGCCAATATTATCTCCCAATATTAGAGGAATAGCAGAATCTAGAGTAAGAAGCCCTCCTTGAATAAGTGCAAGTGTTAAGCCAACTGTTGCAGATGAGGATTGTATTATCATTGTAACAAACATTCCTGCAAGAATTCCTAAAATTGGATGATAGGAAAATTTAACAAAAATATTTGCAAGAGCAGGTGAATTCTTAAAAGGCAAAATCGCATTTTTCATCATTAACATTCCATAAAAAAGCAAACCGAAACCTACTAAAAGAGTTGAAACATTTTTTACTAGATCTTTTTTAGCAAAAATCATAATGAAAATACCTATTGTCAAAATAGGTAAAGCATAATCAGCTATATTAAATGCCATAATTTGAGCAGTTACAGTTGTACCAATATTAGCCCCATAAACTATCCCAATTGCTTGAGACAAAGTCATTAAACCTGAATTAACAAAACCCACTGTCAATACTGTGGTGGCTGAAGAAGATTGGATTAATGCTGTCACTGATATTCCAACAAGAGTTCCAGAAAGAGGTGATGAAGTAACCTTCTCAAGTATAAGTTTTATTTGATGCGATGATAATTTTTTAAGAGAATCTGAAAAATAATTTATTCCAAGAAGAAATAGTGCAAGTCCACCTCCTAAAGTAAATAATTGAACCATCGTATATCCTTTTTCAAATCTAATTTAAAAATATATGTTTAATATAAAAAATCAATTTTATTTAAAATTCATTTTTTTAATAACTGAACTTGAAATTTGATTATTTTATTAAGCAATTGAAAAAAGAAAAATTATCAAAAAAAATTTAAAAATAATGACATGATAAAGATAAAAAGAAAAAAATTTACAATAGAAAAAAGGGGAAAACTTAAAATTAAAAAGTTCTTTAACATAAAAATAATATAATTTTAATAAAATTAAAATAAATAATTAACAATTAAAAGACTTATAAATTAATTGGAGGTAAATTATATGAATAGGAAAAAAGGTTATCTCTTATTTATTTTATCTATTCTTTTTCTTATAGGTTCTATTTTTTTTAACGCAGCGAATGATACTTCCATTAAGAACATCATTCTTTTGATACCTGATGGGATGAGTGTTGGTAATGTTACTTTAACAAGATGGTTTTTAAATGGAGAAAATCTATCGTGGGAAGAGTACATTTGTGGTCTTGTAAAAACATATTCAGCAGATTCGCCTGTTGCTGATTCAGCACCTGCTGGAACAGCAATGGCTACGGGATATAAATCCCATACGGGCTATATTTCTGTGTTACCAGATGTAGCTAATATGCCGGGTCAAAAAGAAATACCAGTAGAATTAAGAAAAGCTCCAATTGCTACAATTTTAGAGGCTGCAAAATTAATAGGTAAATCAACTGGTCTCATAGCTACAAGTAATATACAACATGCGACTCCTGCTGTATTTTCAGCTCATTGGCCCGATAGAAATAATTATGAAGCAATTGCAGAACAAATGTTATACAATAATGTTGATGTCTTAATGGGTGCAGGGCTTGAATTTTTTGTGAATAGAAAAGATAATGAAAACCTTTTAGAAGAAATGATAAGATATGGTTATACTATTGTTGAAAATAAAGAACAATTATTGAAAGTATCTTCTTCAAAAGTTGCATATTTATCAAACAGTTTAGCTCTTCCTTATGACTTTGATAGAAATGAAGAAGAGATACCTTCTCTTTCAGAAATGACAAAAAAAGCTATAGAAATTTTATCAAAAAATAAAAATGGATTTTTTCTTATGGTTGAAGGAAGTAAAATAGACTGGGCTAACCATGCAAATGATCCAGTTGGAGTCATTTCTGATATACTTGCATTTAATGATGCAGTTAAAGTTGCGCTAGATTTTGCAAAAAAATCAAAAAATACTGCTGTAATAGTGGTATCAGATCATTCTACCGGTGGTTTTTCTATAGGCAATTCAAATACAAGCAAAAACTATGACAAAACTCAACTTATGGATTTTATTCTTCCATTAAAATTAGCAAAAGTAACAGGTGAAGGATTGGAAACTATACTTCTAAAAACAGATTCATTGGATTTAATAAAAATAAAAGAAATAGTATTGAATTATTATGGAATTATGGATTTAAATGATGATGAAGCAAAAACCATTGAAAATTATATCAATGATGCAAAAAATGATCCCAAAAAAGCTGGTAGATTAAATTACATTGTTGGTCCAATGATAAGCAAAAGAGCAAATATTGGATGGACTACAAATGGTCATGCCGGCGATGATGTTGAAATAGCTATTTATAACCCAAAAGGTTATAAACTTTCAGGAATAATAGAAAATACTGATATAGCAAAGTTTATGAGTAAATTATTTAATGTTGATCTTGATAAAATCACAGAAAAATATTTTGTTAAAGCACAAAATTTATCTAAGATAGCGGGAGCGGAATATATTATAAATAAGGATAACCCAGAAAACCCAGTATTTATAATGAAAAAAAATAATATAGAGATTAAGATACCTGCTAACAAAGATTATATTTTTGTAAATAATAAAATATATAAAGTAAAATTGATCAATGTTTATAATGGTTCAGATTTTTATATTCAAAATGATATAATTGATTTCTTTAATAAAAAATAAATTGTTCTTTAATTAAAAATATCTATAAAAAACTGATAAGGGGCAAATCAATTTTTGTTGCCCCTTTTTGATATTATAAATTCCTACTAAATATATATTTTATAAAAAACTTTTTCATCATTTCTAATAACTTTTAATTTATAATTAGAATTATAATTAAATTATTTTTCTTGATATAAAATTTTAATATGATAAATAAACAACAGAATTTTTTTTGGAGGATAAATGGCTGAAAAAATCAAAATGGCTGTCCCCCTTGTTGAAATGGATGGGGATGAGATGACAAGAATTCTCTGGCAGATAGTTAAAGAAAAACTTCTTCATCCTTATATTGATTTAAATGTTGAATATTATGATCTTGGTCTTAAAAAAAGAGATGAAACAGATGACAAAATAACTTTTGAAGCTGCAGAAGCTATTAAAAAATATGGCGTTGGCGTTAAATGTGCAACAATTACACCAAATGCAGAAAGAGTAAAAGAATATAACCTTAAAAAAATGTGGCCAAGTCCAAATGGGACAATAAGAGCGATTCTTGATGGTACTGTCTTTAGAAAACCAATACTTGTTAAAAACATCAAACCATCAGTTCCATCATGGACAAAACCTATAATAATAGGAAGACATGCTTAC
>DAOOKC010000036.1:0-15759 GCA_035385485.1 Exilispira sp. | reverse complement strand
TTTTATATAAAAATTATTATATAAGAATTGTTTCTTATAAGCAAAATCATATTAATTTTTTAAGCTGCTCGTAAAGAAAAGAATTTCTCTTTATCTTAAGTTTATCATCAGTTATTGGATGAACAGTATACCCTGTAACTAAAACATCATCTTCTTTTTTAACAACATATTCAAGAGTGAGTTTAATAGGGGTTAATTCTTTAATACTGACATCTATATTAATTTTATCTTCAAAGCATGCAGGTTTTATGAATTTAGCATAAACTTCATATACTGGAAGCCATATACCACTTTTTTCTATTTTATCATATGGGATATTGCACTCTCTTAAAAAATGAAGTCTTGCTTCCTCAAACCATTTTATATAGTTGGAATGATGAACAATACTCATTTTGTCTGTTTCCCAATAGTTAACTATTTTTGAATATGTTATTACAAGTTTTTCCATATTTAGCCTTAAGTATTTAAATTTAAGTTTTTATCCAATATTTCTTTTAATTTCAAAGCTTCTTCAAGATATAAGTCTTTGACTCTTTTATATGACTTACAATGAACAATAAACCTTAATATATTTTGCGGAGACCCATAAACATTTATATCCGAAAAGGTCATACAGGGAAATTTAAATCCCTTTTTTCTAATAAAAGTGCATGGATAGGCAGAATGAAGTTCAGCTGGTGCTATAATCATCATTAATATAATGTCTTTATCTTTAATTTTATTTAATTTTAAAAAACTTTCTATAAATTGAATTGTTCTTTTTTCAATTTCGATTTTATCATCTTTTTCAAAGGAAATAGCACCTTTAACCCAGAATTTTCTTTTAAGTAATTCCAACATCTTTTATAAAATAATTAAAAGGTTAAAAAAGTAAATCTTCTTTTGAATTTTTGAATTTGAAAATATTTTTAAAATTCTCAGAATATATTGCGTTTGAATTATTGTCGGAAAGATTTTTTGATTTAATATCCTGGTAAATATCAACACCATCTACAATCTGGTTTCTAGGACAAATAACATACTTAAAATTAAATTTAGCATTTCTTAAAATATCTTCCTGCAAGACTTGTGGACTATTATTTACCTCAGATAGATGACAGAAGTATACCAATTTTATTTTTGAATCTTTTTTAGAAAGATAATTTAAAAAATTAATAGCATTTATATTTGAAAGATGGCCTTGGCAAGATTCTATTCTTTTTTTGAGATGAATGGGGTAGGGACCTTCTTTTAGCATTTGAGGATTATAATTAGCCTCAAGAAATAAAATATCGGAATTTTTTGCATAAAAAACCATTTCCTTAGTAATAACGCCCGTATCTGTGATTATTGTAAAAGTAGTATTATTAAAGTTTAAGGAGTATGATACACTTGCATTTGCATCATGCGAAGTAGAAAAAGCAATAAAAGAAAAAAAATTATTTTGATATATCTTATTTGTTTCAATAAGTCTTAATTCGATTTTTTCGTTCTTAAAATATTGATCATATTCAGAATCTTTATGAATATAGATAGGGATTTTCAGTTTTTTAGCGCAGGTTTTAACACCCGAAATATGATCTTTATGTGTATGGGTAACAAGAATAAATTTAATTTTATCTAATTCATATTGTAAAGAAATACATCTTCTTGAAAATTCAGTGAAACTATAACCATTGTCAATAATACAGGATGAATTATCATTATAAAAAATATAGGAATTAGCCTTACTGCCACTACCTAAAATAGAATACTTCATCTAAACACTCTTTTAGTTAAAATAACAATAAAAAATTATAAAAAAATTATAAAATCATTTATCAAGAAATATTAAAAAAGTTAAAAAACATTCATAAAAAAAATTTATAAAATCATTTATTAAAAAATATTAAAAAAGTTAAAAAAATATTTATAAAAAAACTTAAATAGAGAATAAAAATAAATTTTAAAAGCAATAAAATAATAAACAAACATTATGAAAAAAGATTAAAAAAGAATAAAAACAAATTTAATACCAATAAAAAATGAAAAAACAAACTAAAAAATAAAACTATAATCTATTTTCATCAATTTTTTTGCCTGCATAAGAATTGAATCAGTTAACAACTGCGCTTTAGATGTGCCTTCTTTAAGTATTTTATATACATAAGGAAGATCATTTTCTAAAATTTTTCTTTTTTCTCTAATAGGTTTTAGGTAATTATTAATAATTTCTGTTAATTCAGATTTGCACTTAATACAACCTCTTTCACCATTTAAACACTCTTTTTTTACAATTTCAATTTGATTAAAATCAAAAATTCCCATATAATAAAATACCATACAACCATCTGGATGACCAGGATCATTTTTTCTAATTTTTAAAGGATCTGTATAAGCAGAAAAAACTTTTTGCTTTATTTCATCCTCAGAATCTTTTAAATAAATCGCATTATTAAGACTTTTGCTCATTTTCGAATTACCATCAAGGCCTTTTATTCTGGAATTTTTCTCTGGAATTAAAGCCTCAGGTTCATTAAATAATTGACCATAAATACTATTGAACCTTCTTGCAATTTCTCTGGTAAGCTCAATCATTGGAGCCTGATCTTCTCCTACCGGGACAATATCTGCATTGAAAGAAAGGATATCAGCTGCCTGGGAAACAGGATAACCAAAAAATCCATATGTCACTGAATCATTAAATAAATGTGTCTTTTGCTTTATTTCCTCTTTGACTGTTGGATTTCTTGAAAGTCTTGATAAACTTACAAGATTACTAAAATAAATTGTAAGCTCTGCAATGGCAGGTATTTTTGATTGTAGTACAATTGTAGATTTTTCTGGATCTATACCAGAAGCAAGATAATCCATTGTTACTTCACAAACATTATCTCTTACTTTTTCTGGATTATTAAAGTTATCTGTAAGTGCCTGTACATCTGCAATAAGTATGAAAGTTTCATACTTATTTTGAAGTAAAACTCTATTTTGTAAGCTTCCAAAATAATGTCCAATATGAAGAGGACCGGTAGGTCTATCTCCTGTTAATATTCTTTTCATACAAATTTCCTTAAAACATAAAGATATAAAATAGGTTATCTTAAACCTAAAATAAATTATAAAAAATTAAATTAAAAGCCTTCCATTTTCTTTAGGAAGGCTTTTTAATGTTTCTTAAGTAAGCTTATTTTTTATTATTTTAATTATTATATTTTGGGTTTCCCCACATTAAAAGTACTGGAGATGCTATATATATTGAAGAGTAAGTACCAACAATAAGTCCAATAGATAATACAAAGGCAAAATCTCTAGTTGGAATTCCACCTAAAATTAAGATACAAAAAGCAACTACAAAAGTCGTTAAAGCAGTAATTATTGTTCTTGACAAAGTTATAGTAATTGAATTATCAATATTATCCATAAAAGAATTTATTTTAATCGAAGATTGATTGTTTTCTTTTTCAAGTTTCTTTTTTAATTCTTTTGAAATATTTGTTGAAACATATTGATACTCGTTTTCTTTTATTTTTGAAAGAACGACAATTGAATCGTTAAGAGAATAACCTAAAAGAGTCAATATACCAGCTAAAGTTTGGGAGTTAAGCTCTCTTTTAAAAATTATTAATATTGCAAGCACAAAAAAAGCATCATGAATAATAGATAGAACTGCTCCAAAAGCATATTTGAACTCTTTAAATCTAAAAAAGGTATATAAAAGTATAAGAACAATAACAGCTAAAAGCATCGTTATAGATGTATAACTCATCTTTGAAGATGAAGAAGGTCCAACTAAATTTATGGATAGTATTTCATAATCAGTCTGAGAAAAATTTGAAGCTAAAATTGCCTTGAAATCTTCTATCTTCTGGTTATTTTGATTTGTATCTTTAGTAGCAGGGATTCTAAGAACATATTGTTGCGAATCATTACCACCAATCTGGGTTATATTTGAACCAAAACCATTTTTTTCACAAAAAGCTCTAAATGTACCTATATCCATTCCAGCTTTTGAAAACCTTAACTGGATAGTTATACCACCGGTAAAATCTATACCAAAAAGAATACCACCATTTATAAAGTAAAATACAATACCAAGTAATATTACTGTTATAGAAAAAGCAAAAGCAATATAGCGATATCTAGAAAAGGGAATTATTTTAAAGTGTTTCATTTTATGATTCCTCCAACCTTAGTAAGAGTTTTCATGTCCCATCTTTTAAACATTGACATATAGTACCATCTACCTGTGACAAGAACAATGAAAATATTGATAATTATACCTATCGTCAAGGTAACACCAAAACCTCGAATCGCTCCACCACCTAAAAGAATAAGTGCTCCTGAGGCTATTAAAGTTGTAATATTGGCATCAACAACAGTTGCTGACGCTATAGTAAAAGAGTCGTTAACAATATTAACAAGTTGAATTCTATTTAAACCAGGGATATAATCTTCTCTTATTTTTTCAAATATAATAACAAAGGCATCGACGCCCATACCAATATTTAGTAGAATACCTGCGATACCAGGAAGAGTCAAAGTATAATTAAATGCTGCTAAAAATCCTATAATCATAAAAATATTTAATAAAATAAAAAGAAAAGCCACAAGTCCTGATAAAAAATATGTAGCTATCATAATAACAGCAACTATAGCAGACCCAATAAGTCCCGCTTTAATACCTTTATAAATGGAATCACGTCCAAGCGTTGGTCCAACATCCTGTCTTTCCGCGATAATTAAAGGAACAGATAGAGCACCAGCCTTTAATATATTTTCAAGATCTTTTGCTTCTTCTATTGTGAAGTTTCCAGAGATTGCAACCTGCCCATTAGGAATAGGTTCATTTATTACTGGCATGGATTGTATTTTTCCATCAAGGACGATTGCAAGATGCCTTCCCTTATTATCAGCAGTAACTCTGTAAAATTTCTGTGCTCCTTCAGAATTTAAACTAAAAGTAACTTCAATCCCTCTCATTCCATTTTGAACAAGGACCTGACCAATATATGTCCCATCAAGTTCAACTTTCTTTTTAAGTATTGTTGGAACCTTTTTTACAAGTACTCCATATTTATCTTTTTCATATACCCAGTAAATGGCAGAATCTTCAGGTATTTTCTCGGGATATAAATAATTTCCATTTTCATCAAAATCTTTTTCTGGATCAAGAGACCCAATTTCAGATAATGTTGCTTCGTCTACCAATTGAAATGTGAGTTGACCCTGTTCTAGTAAAACTCTTTGAATTCTTTCGACATCTTTTGCACCTGGGATTTCTATTTCAATTCCCTCATTTCCTATTTTTCTAATATGAGTTTCAGCAACGCCAAACTGGTCAATACGGTTATTCAATATAAGCATTGCCTTATCTATAAGATCAGACATTTCAGTATTTGAAAGGGTTTTTTCAAAACGAGAGGTATCGGGTTTTAAGATAATATAAAGTCCACCTTGCAGATCAAGACCCAGATTTATTATTCTGTTTTTAAGCTTTTTATTTTCTCTGATTTTTGCAAGTTCTTCATCAGTAACCTTAAGCTCTCTTAGTTGCTCATTTGTCATCATGGTAAGTTCTCTATCATGAGATGAGAGTAGAAAATACCATTTGATTGTTGGATAAATCAAATAACATGAGAATAAAAAAAGGAAAATAGTTAATATTATTCTTGCTGTATCATTTAATACTTCTTTAGAACCAAAAGTTTTTTTGATTCTTAACGATTTTCTATCTGACATTTGTTTCCTCCAGAAAGTAGAAAAGAATAGAAGATGAAACTTCTTAGTTAGTTTTAAATCTCAACATAAATGCTATTCTTCTCTTTTTTTTACAGAAGCGACTGCTCCTTTAAGAATTTTAATGGTTGTGTTATCATCAACCTTTATTGTTATTGAATCTTCTTTTACTCCAACTACTGTTCCAAATATTCCACTTGTTGTGATGACTTCATCACCTTTATCAAGAGATCTAATCATTTCTTTATGTTTTTTCTTCTGTTTGTTCTGAGGTAATATTAATAAAAAGTAAAAAATAACAATAATTGCTAAAATAGGAAGAAGGTTGATTAAAAAACTTGAAGTCGAAGAAGTCGGTTGTGTTGCCTGCTGAAAAATAGGTAATAAAATGTTCATCATTATCTCCATATTTATTTATTTTTATTAACACCTTAATTAAACTTTTTATAAGACATTGTCAATAAAAAGAATTTTTAAGTTATTAATTTTTATTTTGTAAGAATTTTTTATTAAATATTTTTTTAAGTAAAAAGATTAATAAGAAAAATAATCCAATGATTAGAGCAAGTTTAATACCATTTTTTTTTATTGAATCATAATCTTTTAATTTACTTAAAACACTTCCAGAATAAGCGTAAAATATAGTAGATGGGATACATCCCAAAATAGAGTATATTATATAATCTTTGGTCTTTATATCTGAAATCCCAGATACCAAATTTAATGCATTATACGGAGTAATAAAAAAAAGACGGGCAAATAATACATATTGCTTTCCATTAGAAGTTAGATTTTCCATAATATTTTGTAATTTTTTGTTTTTTTCTTTAAGCTTATTAAATAATGAATTTAGAAAAAATCTACTTATAAAAAAAGATAAAGTCATCGTGATAGTTGAACCAATTAAAGATAAAATAGCACCCCAAAATTTATCAAAAATAATCCCGGAAAGAATTGATAGGGGAGCTATAGTTAAAAAAAGAAAAGAAAAGAGAAAATAAAGACCTAAAAGTGAAAGAAAGACAACTAATGGATGTTGTTGTATTAATTTTTCTTTTAATTCAAAGATATTTTCAATATTGGAAAGTTTTTCAAAATCAAAAACTATTAATATTAAAATTACCAGGCAAATAAAAATAATAAATAAAAAAGTTTTATATCCCTTTTTCAATGGAAATGACCTTATATTTCTCGTTATCAGTAGGATTGACGATTATGTCGCCAATTTTCTTATTAATTAAAATTTTGCCTAATTCAGTCTCATATGAAATAATATTATTATTAAGATCGATATCCCATTTCCCAAGAATTGTATATGTTATTTGCTTATCAGAATCTTCAGATTTTAATTTGACTTTAGTTCCTATTGAAATTTTATCTGTCGAAATATTGTTAGGTTCTATCGGACGAACATTATTCAAATCTCTTTGAAGCTCGGCAGCTTCTATATTTAAACTTTGTAAAGTCTCTCTTGCCGAGTGATATTCTGCATTTTCTCGTAAATCTCCTTTTTCTTTAGCTTGCATCATTTCTCTATTAATTCTTGGTATTTCCTGTTTAATTAAGAATTGTAAATGCTCCTGTTTTTCTTTAATAGATTCAATAGTAGAGTAAAAAATATTTTCGTTTTCATCTTTTTCTTCTGGAGATATTTTGGATAGAATCTCGGGATAATATTTTGCAAGTAAGGTTTTAAATTCTATAAGATAATCATCGTATTTCCATTTTGTTCTTAAAAATATTGTAGCTATTTTAGTTACTTGGGCTTCTGAAGGGTTTTGATTTAAATAATTTTCTAAAAGTTTATCTTTGAAAATAGCATCTCCTATACTTGTGAAGAGCTTTCTATTATTATTTACATTAATCTTCTGAATAATAGATTTGTTTGCAATATCTAAAAGATTTGAAAGTATTATCAATAAATCACCTTTGTCCACCAGATAAGAAAATTCAGGATGATTAAAGATGTTTTTTAAAAACCATAAAAATACTTCGGGATTATCTTTAGCATTTCTAATAACATCTTTACTTTTTTCTTTTATTATTTCGGAAAAACCCTTAGATAAAAGTGTTGAAACTATAAATTTTGAAGGATATTGCAAAAGGTACTCTCCCATTATCTGGGGCCAATTTGAGCAATAAGTCATAAGATCAGCAAAAAAGAGTTTTTCAAAGTTAGTATCTCTAAAGTTAAAAATATATTTTTTTTCTTCAACTAGTTTTGAAATGAGATACTCAGAATCAAACGGTAAATTAATATTTAATTGAGGATATTTATGCTTTAAATCTTTTAAAAATAAAAATGCAATCACAAGATTTTGGTGAACAATAGCATCTTCTCTTAAAAAGTTTTGAAAAACCCTAAGCATAGATTGAGAATATTCAGACTGAAAATCATTTTCTTCACTAATATAATTAAGATAAATTTGTGCCTTATGTATTAAATTCTCTTCTGATTTAAACCTTTCAAAGATGCTTTCTTCTTTTAATGCAGGTTTATTTCTTAAACTATAATTTGTTGCATTTCTAATTATTAATGGGTCATCTTTGATTTGATTTCGTAATGAAGTCCAGAATTTTTCCCATTGTGCAGGAGCAATGATCTTTCTGGTAAGTATTGTTTTGATATCTTTTGTTGAAAGAGGTTTATTATATGATTTTAAAAGATTAATCAATAACTCTTTTGGATTTTCTTCAGCAATCTTTTGCAATTTTTCGGGATGGTAGCTTTCTAAAACAATAAAATCATTATCATCAAGAATTCTTAAAGCTTTTAATGCCATTGAAATTGTAAACTGATGATTCTTCTTTTTTTCAAAGTCAACAACTATGAAGTCTTCATTTATATCCTTTATATAACCAATACCAGAGAGTTGATGAAACACATATTTATTTTTATCGAATGGTATATATTTTTCAAATTCGGCAATTGCTGCAGAAAGATTTTTCCATTTTTCAGAAATTCTTGATCTTTTTAAGAATTCTTCTAACTGACTATTATTGGCATACTTTTTTTTATAGGCATTTATGATCTGATCTCTTAATTTTTGGACCAGATTGCTTTTTGTTTTATCTGGTATTAATTCATATGTGATTTTTATTGTCTCGATAACAAGATCCCAATTTTCTTTGATTTCAAAATGTTCGATTAGCTTTTCTGCTAATTTTAATTTTAAGTTCAAATTTTCAATTATATTTAGTTTAAGAAAGAAATAATCAGGTTCTATAATATCAAATTCAAGAAGTTTTTTCCAGAGTTCTTCAACTTCATTCTGAGATTTAGTGTTTGCAGAAATGTCAAAAAGCTTTTTATAGTAAAGTATAGCTTTCTCAATATTTTTAGAATTTTCATAATATAAGGCTAATTTTCTTGTTATTTTTACATCTGAAAAATCTATTTTATGAAGGCTTTCCATATAAGGAATAATTTCACTATCGTCTTTTTTTTCATCTTCTAATATTTGAATATATCTTGACAGAACACTTTTATAAAGAGAATTGTAACTAAGATATTTTTCACAAAGATATTTTACAATCTTGATTCTTCTATTTTCATCAAAAATCTCTATAAGCTTTTTAGCCCAATCATTCCCTTTGAAATCCTGTGTGATTGCATAACTTATAGATAAAAAATATAAAGCTATAATAGAATTTGGATTACTTTTTAAATAATTTTCTAAAAAATTACATACTTCAGAAATCTGGTAGCTTTCTTGAACATCTTTAATTAAGTTATCATAAGATTCAAACATGCTGATTGAAAATTCAGATATTGAAGTTCTGGTCCATTTCTCTTCTTTCAATATTTCTAAGATTGAATCGATAATTGTCGCCATATTGTATTAGCTCCTTTAATTATTTATCAAAATCTGCTTTGCAATTGTTTCATTAATATTATTCAATTTTAGTTTAAACTGTTCCTGTTTAACTGCATCATTTTCAACAAATGTATAATATTCTAACAATAAAATACATTTTTTTATTAATTTGGCTTCAACCTGGCTTCTTATTTGAGGATTAGAATAAAATATTTTCTCATATTTAGTCATCTCAGCAAAGATTTTATCATATTCTGCCTTGTTCAATTGCCTTTTTACATTTAAAAATCCATCGATATAACCATATACTGGTATCCATTCTAAAATTTCATATTCGGGATAATTATCTTTCTTAATTTTATCAATAATTTCCAAAATTTTATCACATTTAATATATTTGGTATCAAATGAAATTGAATTATCAAAGAAAAAAACATCCTTAAATAATATTTGGGCTTCTAATGTTTCTCCTTTTGCATATAAAAAATCAGCAAGCATTAATGATACAAGCTGGTTTTTATTTAATTTGTATGCATATTGCAAAGTTTGAATGCCTTGATCATATTGAGAAAGCTCTCTAAAACAATATGCAATTTTAATAAGTAAATCAATGTCATTAATCCTTGTTTCTGTCCTGGATTCAATGAATAAAGCCAAACACTTTGAAAAAACAAAATTATGAATACAATGAACTTCAGCAATTTTGGAATCAATTCTATTTTCAGTTAAGAATTTGATAAAATAATCCCATTCGTCAAAATAAGCCAATGCTTTTTCATAAGGTTGATTTATTCTATTTAATTTATCATCCCTATTAATCCAATATTTAATTATTTTATGTAGAGTTGCATATTCTTCAATATTATTTTCATTAGATAAACTTGAGGTTAAAATATCGATGGCTTTATTAAATTCACCATCTGTTAATAATGAAGAAATTTGTTTTTTTATCTGCATTGAAAAATCTATTATTGATTTATTAGGGATGTTGATTGAACAAAGATTAATTATCCCCTTTGAAATTAAAAAATTATTTATTTTTGTCAATAAGAAGAATTATCTTTCCATTTCTTATTAACTCAAAATTTTTAGGATTACCAAAGAAAAAAGCGATGCTTTCTTCAGAAATAATTACATCTGTATTATTGATTCCATAACTTCCTATTGCAGGAATAATATATGGATTATCTCCAATAAGATCTTTTAAAGCCTTTAATCCACTAATATCACATATATAATTTACAAAACCCTTTTTTTCTATTACATCCCATTTTACATTATCAAATGTAATTATAGCCTGACGATATGGATTTAATATCTTAGGCTTTAATGCAGGATTTAGCATATAACCTCTGCAATCTATAACCAAGGATGTAAATTCTTTACTATTTGGAAAAATCGATATATTTTCAATCTCATTAATATAGTCTCTATTTAGTTTTAATACTGAATAAATTGAAGTATTTTTAAGAAGAAAAGGAAGAATAAAATATATTATTCTTTTATTTTGAATATATTTTAAGTCTGACTTAAACGCATTTTGAACAAATTCAAATAGATTTCTGTTTATTTCTGAATCTTCTTTTATTAGATCAATAATTCTAGTCTTTGAATCAAATGTCATATTAATTATAAGAGTTGTTAGGTTAGAATAGCCATTTTCCTCGGCTTTTTTAAGAGTAAGTAACTCATTTGTTGCAATATTTGTAGTATTTGGATCAAGTTCAGCAAATCCATTTGCTTCAAATTCCATTAATGTCCAGTTAATATTACCTTCAATTCTTCTTTCAATAACTTCAAAATTTTCAGATCCATTGATTATATTGAGAAATAAAAATAAAAAGACCATAAAAAATAAAAATTTTTTCTTCATACTATCGATCATTAACTTTATCGTATATTTATATTAATCTTAATAAAATATTTGCATTTAATATATAAAAAAGCCTATTTTAACAATATTTTGATTTAAATTTTAGCCAGAAAATCTATTATCTCTTTTTCAATAAATGAAGGTGTTGAAGAAGATGAAACAACAATAATTTCTTTGTCATTTTTAATATTGTTTAAAATATTTTCAAGATCACTTTTCTTTTCAATAAAAAAAACATCATTATTTATTTTTTTAAGTTTATTAAACAATCTTTGAGAGTTTGAAGATAGCCTATCCCCAATTACAATAGCTTTAATATTAAGTTTTTGTAATAAATCAATTGCATTATTTTCCCTATTTATTATAGATGGGCAAATAGTATTGAAGTTTTTTAATTCTTTAATGATGTTTTTATTTAAAAGATTTTCAAGATAATTAAATGTATTAATATATAGATATTCCTCTGCAGTTGTCTGGGAAATCAACAAAACTTTTTTATTAGCGATAGAATCATTGAATTTTTTCTCATTTAAAATTTCAATATTTGAAACTACAATATTATTGAGCGAATAGCTTTTTAACCCTATAGTTTCTGGATGATCCTCTTTACCGGTTATAACTGCAAAATAATCCTGGTTAGATTCTATTATTTTTTGAACATTTTTAACCTTTGGACAGGTTAAATCAAATACCTTAAATCTTTCTCTTAATTTTTCCTCAATATTTTTATCTATTCCATGAGTTGAAATTACAAATATTGAATCATCAATACTATTATTATTTTTATTAATTATATTATCATAATCTTCAAAAGTTACAATATCAAGCGATTTCAAGTATTTTTCATATTCTTTATTATGAATGAACATTCCAGAAATATAAATTTTCCCATTAAAATTTTTTCTTAATTCAAACAATCTTTTTTCTGCACTAACTACACCAGGGCAAAATCCACTTCCTTCTGGTATTATTGTTTTCATAATTAATTAATGCTTGATGTAATTAGGATAATTAAGAACAAGAATTACATAGGCAGTTGAAACAACAAAGACATGTCAAACAATCCAGACAGCTATTGGCTGAGCCAGATTGAGACTGAGAATAAAAAGGTTGAGAATTATAATTAATAAGTTGATCGCGAAATTTTCTAAAGTTGACATTATTAGGTTCAATCGAAATCGCAACTTCTATGTAATTAAGAGCAGCTTGTAAATCACCCATATTCGCGCTGACAATAGATTTTAAGTAATTCCAGATTCCAGAACTTCTATCATTAATCTGATCAAGTTTTTGGTTGGCAAGTCCATATCTTCCATTTTGTATAAGGGATATAATATTTTCATAGTCAACATTATAAGTATATGAAGAACTTGAATAACCATTATCATAGTTTTGAGAACCAGTCCTATTATTAATTATATCATCATATGCCTGTTGAATTTCTTTAAACCTTTCTTCTGCAAGATCTGCCAGTGGATTTCCTTGATGTTTATCGGGGTGGTACTTTTTAACTAATTCTCTATATCTTGCTTTAATCTCATCCATCGTTGCAGTTCTTGGTAACCCAAGAATTTCATATGGATCTTTTCCCATCGAATTATAGACTCCTTTGCTAAAATTAATTATTAAAATTAAAAATATCTTTTAAATTATCAATTTTATTAGGTAGTTCACCAAAAGTTCTTAAGTAGATTTTATCAGATTCCATACAATAGTAAAGAGGGAATTTGCAATTTCTTTTTTTATAAATATCTACAATTTTTCTATAAATTCTTAATCTATCATCGATAAAGTATCTAACTTTACCATCAATGCCTCTAATTGTTTCATAATTGAGAAGATTTTTACCTTCATCAGTTTCTCTAAGTTTATTCATCATATCGGGATGATATCTTAAAGTACCAAGAGAAAACCATGCTATCGAATTATCTTGTAAATCTATAATTTGATTAAAAAGCTCCAAATAATCGTTTTCATCTGAATTTTTAGTTAAGATAATCGGATCAAAATGAAAAGATACTTTCCATCCATTTTTTAAAAGTATTTTCGCAGCATCAAGTCTATCCTGAATAGTTGAAGCCAGAGGTTCGAACTTTTTTGAAATATTTTCTGGATTCATTGAAAAGCCTATTACTATATTTTTTAGTGGTTTTCTATTCAAAAATGGTTCAATATAAGTTGTTTTTGTCTTGAATTCAAAGGTTATTTTGGGTTTATTTATAAGATAATCCATAATAATATTTGAATAGTTGGTAAAAGGATCAAATAAAAGAGAATCTGACAATTCGCCACTTCCCAATCTAAGTTTTTCAAAATTATTTAATTGCTCAAAAAAATTATCAATATCATAATAAATTACAATATTATTGCTTTTAAGATAAAAATTTAAAAAACAATAGGTACAATTTAAATTGCAATTTACATAAAAGGTAGTGATAAAATAATTACAACAAATATAATTTGGGGTTCCTGGGCATTTTTTTATATAAATTCCAGGATTTTTTTTTATAATTAAATTGTATTCATTATTTTTACTCTCTTTGCCTGAATAATCAATATTAATATTTGTTTCAATTAAATTTATTTCTTCTTTATCCTTATATTTAATATTAGATTTATTACTAAAATATTGATTGAAATAAGATAATTTTTTAATAATATTATCTATAATTTTTTTCTGAAAATTGTTGTAATCATTTTTTTCAATAAAAATATTATTGATCTTTGGTAAATTAGCTAACATATCATTCCTTGTTTTTAATTTAATTTCTATTAAATTTTTTTATAAATAATCTTTTAATAAAAAAAATAATCTTTTAATAAAAAATGCTAAAGAAAATAATTTTAAAAATCCCAAAAATTATCTTTATTTTGAAGTAATTTATCAATTTCTTTTTTTAATATCTCAAAGTCCTTTTTATTTCTAATGTTTGCTGAAATTGAAATTTCATTTCTTTCAAAAAATAATGATGGCTTTATATTAAGCAATGAAAAACCAGATGAACTTATAAATTTATTGAAATTTTCATATTTTAATGTAGCTAATGGATTTATAATATTATCAATAATTTTAGATAATCTAATTTCTTTTTGAGAAGGTGTAATTTTAATATCATTAAAAAATACTTTTTCTTCATTAATTTTATCTATAAAATAATCAAATTTATCCATATCAAAAATTCTATATATTTCTAAGAATAATCTTCTCAGTCTATTTTTATTTAATTTAAATTTACAACAAAAGTCAAAAATTATTCTTATATTTGGATATGAATTAAAATCCTCAATTATTTTTTGAAGTTCAAATAACAAAGCTCTGTCAGCATCGATTAAGATTAGATAGATGAAAAATTCATCATTAAATAATTGATTTTTTGAAAGAATAAAATAAAAAGGATATACAGATTCAAATTTTTCTAAAATTATTGGGCACTCTTTTACTAACAAAAATAGCAAATAAAGCACTATAGATGGTTTTTTAATTAGTATTTTATGAAAAAAAGTAAGTAAAAAGATAATTGAAAAAATTTTATAAAATATAGTTTCATTTAAATTTTTTTGTAATTCTATATTATCTTTTTCTAAAATTATAGAATTTAAAAATGATAATAATTTTTTGTAATCATCATCAAAAATGTTTATATTTTTTATGATTTTATCTACTTCATCTTCTTTATAATCCACAATAAGATACTTTTTATCTAAATTTTTTTCATCAAAATCATTTAATAGTATTATTGGATAAAGTTTATTTTTATTGGCTTTTAAAAATATTGAAGTTGGAATACTTTCTATAAATGCCCTATCTATATCTTTTTCAATGAATGAATTGTCTATTAATGGTTTAATACTTTTATCCACTTCTTTTTTTATTAAATAATCAAAACTAATAATCATAAAAACTCCCATTAAAATTTGAAAATAATATCTATGTTTATGAATAATTAAGAAATTATAATCAAAAATTTAAAATAAATATTCAACTACTAATTTTGCATTAATTGGGAAAAAAATCTTTAAGATTGAATTTAGGTAATATAGAAGGTATAAAAGAAGGTATTAAACTAAGAAGAAGTGCAATGAAATCCAGATAATATTCATTTTTAGAATAATTTTCATCTGCTTCTAAAAAGATATAACCTAAATTTTCATTACCAAAAAATATTGGAAAAATAAAATAATTGTCTTTTATAGATTCATCTTCGATTAATGTACTTAATTTTAACAATGAAAAATTGTTTTCAAATTGATCTGGAAAACTACCTGATAAGTTAATAATTTTATTATCAGGATTTTTATCTATATTAAAACTGTGAATTATTTTTTTTGATAAAAAGATATAATAAGATTTAAAATAAAAAGATGTCGAAA
>DAOOKC010000035.1:0-15801 GCA_035385485.1 Exilispira sp. | reverse complement strand
AAATTCAGTTTTTATCTTTTGAACATTTTTAAAATATTTATTTGCAAGATTTAAGATTTTATTATCCGAATGATTATAAAACTCAATATAAGTTTCTTCTTTAAAAAATGGTAGCTTAAATCCAGTTTTTTGCTCAATATTATTAAAAATAAAAATTGCACCTTTATTTAAGATATTTTTTATATTTATAAAGAATGCTTCAATATCTTCTATATGAACTAAAAGAAAAAAAGAATAAATAATATCAAATCTTTCATCAATCTTTTCTTTTTCATTATCTAACTTTTCAATATCAATTTTTTTAAGTTCTATCTTTATTTGATCCTTAAATTTTTGCATTTTTTTTAAGGCAACTTCAAGCATTTTTTCAGAAATATCAATTCCTAATATTTCAAATTTAGAATAACAATTTTTTAAGATATATTTTGCAATTCTTTTTAATACTCTTCCATCTCCACAACCTATATCTGCAATTTTAATTATCTTTTTATCCTTAATAGCCTCTTTATCTATATAATCAAATAGAATCTTTTCACAGATATCCCAATCGAATGAATCAAGATGATCATAATATTTATGATAGGTTTTTGCAAAATAATCATAACCTTTTTCTGAATTTATTATCTTCAAAATCCTATTCCCATAATTAATTTTATAAAATGATTAATTACATAAAAACTAGCACTTGAACCTAAATTGTAAGTTGAAGTAGTTGAATTTAATAAAGTTATTAATTACAAAAAAACCCGGGATACCGGTTTCTGAAGGTTATGTTAACCCTTGAGTTAACTAAGGTTCTCTAATGCAACCGCCGGTAGCTTATGCAAAGCAAAAGCCGCCAATTGTATTGCAATCGAGAATCCTACCTTTATATGTGTAGGTTTACATATTTTGTTCAGATACCGAATATCCCAGGTCAAAATTATAATACCATTTTTTTTAAAATTATCAAGCTGAATAGGTATAAGTAAAGCGAGCAGTTTTTTCCCTTGTAAATAAAATTATTTATTATAAAATTAAATCAAATAACAGATCCATTATTAATAAAATAATTAAGAGATTTAATAATTACTTAAGGGAGCAAATATGGCTATGAGATTAATAACCCGATCGGACTTCGATGGACTTGCCTGTGCTGTGCTATTAAAAGAAGCAGGAATAATAGATCATTTTAAGTTTGTCCATCCAAAGGATATTCAGGATGGAATTGTTGAAATAAATGAAAATGATGTACTTGCAAATGTACCTTATGCAGAAGGTTGTGGACTTTGGTTTGATCATCATTTAAGCGAGGAAGAAAGGCAGGCATTTCCTTATAATTATAAAGGGATGAGTAAACCAGCTCCATCTGCAGCTCAGGTTATATATGATTATTACGATGGAGATACAAGATTTAAGAAATTTAAGAATCTTATGAAAGCTGTGAATAAATCTGATTCTGGAAACTTAACTAAAAGGGAAATTTTACATCCTAAAGGCTGGATACTTCTTTCTTTTATAATGGATCCAAGAACAAGTTTAGGTAGATTTAAAGATTATAGAATCTCGAACTATCAGCTAATGGAAAAGCTTGTGGATTATTGTAGAACTATGCCTATAAATAAAATCCTGAAACTGGAAGATGTGAAAGAAAGAATAATAAGATACAAAGAACAGGAAAAAGAATATAAAAAAATGCTTTTAAAATATAGTCATATGGAAAAAAATGTTTTAGTTATAGATTTAAGAAATACCCCTATCATTTACACGGGCAATAGATTCATAGAGTACTGTTTATTTCCAAAGGCTACTATTTCCATAAGAGTTATGTGGGGAAAGCAAAATCAAAACATTGTATTTGCAGTTGGACACTCTATAATTAACAGAAAATCAACCGTCAATGTAGGTTCTCTTATGTTAAAATATGGTGGAGGTGGACATCCCAAGGTTGGAACTTGTCAGGTACCAGTTGAAAATGCAGATAAAGTTTTGAAAGAATTAATAGAAGCATGTATAGAAAAGTAAATTTAATTAAATTGAATATATTTCGCAAATATCTAATTAAATATAAAAAATTAAATATAAAAGAAAATATAATTTATCCAGCTAAATCCGAGGTAATAAAATGAAAAAATTTATGTTGGGTGTAGATTATTATCCCGAACAATGGGATAAATCACAGTGGGAAAAAGACGCAAACAAAATGGCTGAGGCGGGATTTGAAGCAATTAGAATTATGGAGTTTGCATGGAGTTTAATTGAAAAAGAAGAGGGAGTCTTTGACTTTTCTCTTTTCGACGAGGTGATAGAAATTTTTTCAAGATATAAGATAAGAGTTGTTTTAGGAACTCCAACTGCAACAATTCCATTCTGGCTTTATCAAAAAGATAATTCAATTTTGCAGATTACCTATGATGGAAAACAAAAGCAATTTGGAGGAAGAAGATCCTGCTGTGTCAACAATCCTACATATATTAAACATGTTAAAAAACTTGTCGAAAAAATTGCCCTTCACTATGGCAAAAATGAAAATGTCATTGGTTGGCAGCTTGATAACGAAATAGGTCACGAAGGATCTGACTTTTGCTATTGTGAGAATTGTAAAACAAAATGGAATATCTGGCTTAAAAATAAATATAAAGATATAGACAATCTTAATCGTATATGGGGGACAAATTTCTGGGGAACTACCTATAATGATTTTAATATCCCAACTCCACAAAACACATATGGTTCACTTCAAAATCCGACTCTATTGATTGATTATTCAAGGTTTATGTCTGATAGCAATATTAATTTTTTGAATCTACAACATCAAATATTAAAAAAATTTATAAACAATAATCAATGGATTTCTACAGATATTTTTATGCCTTCCCTATCTTCATCCATCGATTTTAATCAATTGACAAAGGAGCATGACTTTATTGGATTAAATAATTACCCTGTCTGGGGTGAGCAAAATGAACCTCTTCCATATTATTTCGTATCATTAAATTTTTCATATCTTAAAGGCTTAAAAGACAATAAACATTTCATTGTGTTCGAGCAAATGTCGGGAATTCAGGGACATAGCTGTCTTGGTTATCTTCCAAAAATAGAAGAATTAAAACTATGGACAAACAAATCGATAATTTTTGGTGCAGATAAACTTTTTTATTTCAGATATAGAACTGCAATGTTTGGACAGGAGCAGCTTTGTTATGGACTTTTAAATCCCGATAATTTAAATTCAGATAATAATGAAACCGAAATTTTCAAAGAACTCACTCAAAATATAAAAAAGAATCGTAATATTTTCGATAGAATTTCAAGCTCAAAACAAAAAGATTCGTTAGCTTGTCTTATCTATGACAAAGACAATGTAAGACTTACTCGATATCAATATCATACAAAGGCTCTTTATTATAAACCAGTTGAATACATGCAGGCAGGTTATGAACTTGAATTTACAAGATGGTATGCACCATTTTCACTTTTTAATATATCTATCGATGTTAAACCTTATGAAAATGTCAAACTTGAAAATTATAAAATAATAAGTTTGCCTCTTTTTTTTATGGTAGATGAAGACTTTTTGTCTAAACTTGAAAAATGGGTTGAAGATGGCGGAATACTTATCCTATCATGGAGAACAGGGATAAGAGATAAAAATAATGTTGCAACAACTTTGAAACTTCCAGGAAAATTCAGTAAAATTTGTGGAATTGAGATTGAAAAATTTGAATCATTAAACAATACAAAAACAAAAATAAGAGCTGGTTTGCTTAAATTTGAAGTCGAAGCATGGGCTGATATTATCGAAACAAAAGGTGCAAAAGTAATTGCAAAATATAGTGATAAGAAAAAACATTATTCTGGCGAGCCCGCAATAACTGTCAATAATTTTGGAAAAGGAAAAGTCTATTATTTTGGAACTTCTTTATCACCTCTTGGATTATTGTATTTTTATTATAAAATCTTCAAAAATGCAAAGCTTAATCCTAAATTTTATGGTGCTGGAATAGAATCAATCGATTATATAGATGAAAATGGAAAGGAATTTAAAGTTATTATAAATAATACTTCAAAATCAAAAAAAGCTTTTGGCAAAAAGATTAAACCTTTTGATTTTGCGATAAAAGAGTAAAATTCTCTATTTTCGCTTTATCTTTTTTCTTTTTTTCCATCACCAGCCCCAACCACCCACCCCATAGTTGTATTTTTTTAATTAAACTATAAAAAAAGGCTGTCCTTTTTCTTTAAGGACAGCCCCTAATTATTTTATCAATTTGATTTTTAATTCAAATATTAAGAAAATGAGTTTTTTAACTAACAAAGCTTAATTTTCTTAAAACTATACTAATCCCTGATCTATCATAGCATTAGCAACTTTTAGGAAACCAGCAATATTTGCTCCATTAACAAGGTTACCTGGTGTGCCAAATTCCTTAGCTGCATTTTGACATGCATTGTGAATGTTTATCATGATATTATGAAGTTTTTCATCAACTTCTTTAGCGCTCCAGGACATTCTGATGCTATTTTGAGACATTTCAAGACCTGAAGTTGCAACACCACCAGCATTAGCAGCTTTAGCTGGTCCAAATAATACGTTGTTATCAATGAAGTATTTAACTGCATCGAGAGTACATGGCATGTTTGCTGCTTCAACAACGCATTTTACACCATTTTTAACAAGTTCTTTTGCATCATTAAGATCAAGTTCGTTCTGAGTAGCGCATGGAATAGCAACATCAACAGGAACAGACCATGGTCTTTTTCCAGCTTCAAATTTAACTTTGAATTTATCTGCATAATCCTGAACTTTATCTCTACCTGATGCTCTCATTTCAAGCATATAGTCTATCTTTTCTCCTTTTATTCCATCTGGATCATAAATATAACCATCTGGACCAGAAAGAGTAACAACCTTTCCACCAAGTTCAGTAATCTTCAATGCAGCACCCCATGCAACATTACCAAAACCAGAAAGAGCAACTTTCTTGCCATTAAAATCCATTCCTTTAGTCTTTAGCATCTCTTCAGCAAAATAAGTAACACCAAAACCTGTAGCTTCTGGTCTGATAAGAGAACCACCCCAATTTATACCCTTACCAGTTAAAACACCGGTAAATTCATTAACAAGTTTCTTATATTGACCGAAAAGATATCCAATTTCTCTTCCGCCAACTCCGATATCACCTGCTGGAACATCTGTATCTGGTCCAATATGTCTGAAAAGCTCGCTCATGAAAGCCTGGCAGAATCTCATGACTTCAGCATCTGATTTTCCTCTTGGGTCAAAATCAGAACCACCTTTTCCACCACCCATAGGAAGAGTTGTTAAACTGTTTTTGAAAATTTGTTCAAAACCAAGGAATTTCAAGATTGAAAGATTTACTGAAGGATGGAATCTAAGTCCACCTTTATAAGGTCCAATAGCAGAATTAAACTGAACTCTATAGCCTCTATTTACCTGAAATTCACCTTTATCATCCTGCCAGCAAACTCTAAAAGCTACAATTCTTTCAGGTTCAACAATTCTTTCAAGAATTTTATGTTTTTTGTATTTTGGATCCTTATCGACAACCACTCTTAAAGAGTTTAATACTTCTTCAACAGATTGAAGAAATTCTTTTTCCCAGTAATATTTTTCTTTTACCGAGTTGATTACTTCATCAACATAATGACTCATATATCCTCCAAATAAAATATTTTTTAAGACAATTTTAGTAAACTTTATTTTGTTTTTAAGTCAAGTTATTTAATATTTAAAGTGTATAATAATTTATAAACTGGTAATATTTCCATAATTCAGTCAGCGAAAGAATTTCAAATATTGCAAATGTCAGTATTCCAACTGTAATAATAGAGATAGAACTATAAACTCCTATCGATTGATCGGGATATAAAGGTGAATTTTCAAATTGTATAAAATAGTTATAAAGAACAGAGCCAATAACTGCTGCAGCAAGACCATAGCATCCATTCCAGAAATAATTATATACCTGATTTAATATTTTGTTTGAATAATCTATATAAAAAGAGGTTGTATTTATTGGCATTAAATAAACATATACTTCTTTTTCAAGATCTTTATCTTCTACCGAAATAAAAACCTCTTTAGATTCATATCCCGGCATACTAACCATAATAAAGTGATTGCCAGAGGGTAATTCTAAATATAAAGGAGAATCCCCAATATATTGATTCGCAACTTTTATTTTCGCTCCTGCAGGAAAAGTATTTATTTTAACCTTACAATGTGAAATCTTCTTATTTAATGATATACTTATTTTTTCATCTTTTTCTAATTTTACTTTTTCTTCTATAGGATAATAACCATCTTCAAATATTTTTATGTTATGCTCACCTTTTTCCAGTACAAGTTCACAAATTGATGGATATTCTTCATCGACAAAATGTGTTACAACAGTGCCATCAACTTCTATATATGCAGATGAATCAAGTTCGATAAAAAGATTGTAAAATTGTTGATTTAAAAAAAACGACATTATATTGTTAATAAAAACCTTTTTGAAATCTTCGTAAAAACTTAAATATTTATAATTAAAAGAAAAAGTTTTTTCATAAACTTCATTTGAGAAAAGAAAATTTTTTTTACAATATATTGTTATCATTGAACTTTTATAATCATATTCATAAGATATTTCGTAATTAATAAGAAAATTATCTTCACCGTCTTTATTTTTATCTACTTTGACTAATACAAAGTCTTTTTTATACAAATCATCTAAAAATGAACTTTTAAAATTAAATTGATTATTTATAGTTCTCTGATTCTGAAAATATTTTGCTAGCTCATCAAAAAAAAAAGCAACTAATTGGTTTTTAGCTTTCTCATCAAGTATAATTTTTCTATTATTAAAATATAAATCAAAAAATGAGGAAATAGTTGAACCAATGAAATTGGCTCTATTATCATTATTCTTATTAATTATTTCAACGATATAATTTATCTTAAAATCAAGTAAAGTATTATATTTAAACTTAATCTCTGATTTTGGAATTTTTTCAGGATAAATCAACTCATTAGTGGGATATGCGAAAATTTTTATTGAAAATATATTTAAAAACAAAATAGATAAAAAAAATATAAAGAAAAATAGATATATCTTTTTCATGATCTATTTTTATTTCTTTTCCAGAACCTTTTTAATGGCAGAAATCAATCTTTCTTCCTTAAAAGGCTTTACAATAAAATCTTTAGCACCAGCTTGAATTGCTGAAACAATCAATTTTTGTTGTCCAAGAGCGGAACACATAATAATTTTCGCATGAGGATCCTGAATCATGATTCTTTGTAAAGCTTCAAGACCATTCATAACCGGCATGGTTATATCTAAAAGAACGACATCGGGTTTTAATTCTGCGTACTTTTTAACAGCTTCCATTCCATTTGCGGCTTCTCCACAAACACTATAACCATGTTTATGAAGTATATCTTTTATCATCATCCTTACAAAAGCAAGATCATCGACAATTAATACAGAAGATTTCATAAAAACGCCACCATTTTAATTATTATACTTATTACATTTTGTTAATTCTTACTAAAGAATGTTATATTTTATCTTAAAGTCAAGAGAAATCATTGAAAAAATAAAATCATCAAGATTGCCATCAAAGACCCTTTCAACCTGAGAATCTTCATATTTTGTCCTATGATCTTTAACTAAAGTATAAGGTTGTAAAATATATGATCTTATCTGATTTCCCCATGATATATCTTTTTTCTCAGCAAGTTTTGATTCTTCCTCTTTCTTTTTCTCTTCAAGATAATATTGATATAATCTGGATTTCAATACCTTCATTGCTCTTTCTCTATTTTGATGCTGAGATCTTTCATTCTGACAGACCACAACTATTTTTGTGGGGATATGATAGATTCTTACAGCAGAATCGGTGGTATTTACATGTTGCCCACCTGCTCCAGAAGCTCTAAATGTCTCTATTTTAATGTCTGAAGGATTTATCTGAATATCAACTTCATCTTCAATTTCAGGATAAACATAAATAGATGCAAAGGAAGTATGCCTTCGCTCATTACTATCAAATGGGGATATTCTGACAAGTCTATGAATGCCAGTTTCATATTTTAAAAAACCATATGCATATTCACCTTTTATTTCTAATGTAGCGACCTTAATTCCTCCCCCTTCTGCCTGGGAAAATTCTATTATATCTGTTTTAAAATTTTTTCTTTCAGCATATCTAATATATTGTTTCAATAACATCTGTGCCCAGTCAGTAGACTCAAGTCCTCCTGCACCAGGCTTTATTGTTATATAAGCATTTGATTTATCAATATCCTCAAATATTGAAAGATAGATAAATTGCATGAAGTTTTCTTTTATATCATTAAAAAGAGAATTGATTTCGAATATTTCATTTGAATCATTAGCAGAAGTATAATTGATTAAGTTTATTATATCGTCAAAATCTGTTTTTAACTTTTTTATAAGTTCTATCTTTCTCTGCAAAGATTTTTGCTGATCTAAAATTTTCTGAGCTTCTTTTTGATCATCCCAAAAATTATCTGAACAGATTTTTTTGTTAAATTCTTCATCTGCTTGTTCAAGTTTCTCTAATGGAAATGACTTTTCTATATCTAAAAATTGTTGATTTAATTTTTCAATCTCTTTTTTAAGTTCATAATAATCAATACTTATTTCTTGCTTATTTATTTCCATAGATAAAGATTATTAAAAAGATAAAGAATTTCAAGTTAATAATTGTTAAAAAAAGAATTATCTTCATAATTAAGTTTATAAGCACTTTACAAAGTCTAAATTTATCATATTTATTAATTGAGGAAAACTTAATATGTCAAAATTAAGTTCAATAAAAATAGCTTTAGTGCAATTTGAACCTATTAAAAATGATATTGAAAAAAATTTAATCAAAGCTTTTGATTTAATAGAAAAAAATAAAGGTGCTGATATCTATCTATTTCCTGAGCTGTTTTTAAGCGGATATCTTTTTGAATCTATTAATGAGGTTAAAAAATTTTCACTTTTGCAAAGTGATCCTATTTTTGATAGGATTTATAAATTTACCGAGATAAATAAAATAGCGATTGCGGGCGGTTATATAGAAAATGAAAGTGGAAGATTTTTCAATTCTGCTTTTTTAATTGGTGATGGAAAATTCCTTTTAAACTATCGAAAAGTACATCTTTTTAATGATGAAAAAGATTTTTTCACCCCCTCTGTTAGTGGTTTCAAGGTTGCTGAATATAGATCTGTAAAATTTGGAATTATGATCTGCTTTGACTGGATTTTCCCGGAAGCAGCAAGAACGCTGGCATTAAAAGGTGCTCAGGTTATACTTCATCCCGCAAATCTTGTACTTCCATACTGCCAGGATGCCATGATAACAAGAGCTTTAGAAAACCGAGTATTTATTGCCACATCAAATAGAGTTGGCATTGAAAAAATAAAGAATAAAAGCCTTAAATTTACCGGTAAATCACAAATTGTTGATCCAGGCGGTAAAAGATTAAAAACTCTTTCTTCGACTAAAGAAATGGTTAGTATTATAGAAATAAATCCTGAACTTGCAAACAATAAGCAGATTACCCCTAAAAATAATGTTTTACTCGATAGAAGATCAGATCAATATAAATTATAAAAATTGTCGGAGTGGTGGAACTGGCAGACACGCTAGATTCAGGATCTAGTAAGGCAACTTGTAGGGGTTCAAATCCCCTCTCCGACATATATTTTATCCAAACCAAAAATAATTTAATTTTTATTTATAATATTTAATTTTTTAGATTTTTAATTCTCTATTTTTTATTTTTTGATTTTTTATTTTTTAAGATTTTTAATTTTTAATTTTTATAATTTCTAAATTCTTAATTATTTATTTAGATATTTTCAGGTTTTTAATTATTTGTTTTTTTATTTTTTTAATTTTTAATTTTTTATTTTTATAATTCAAATAGGTTTTTAATTTTTAATAGACAATTTCATAGTTATATTAACAATTGAGGTTAATCATGGAAGAAGAAGGCAAAATTATAATTTCTAACATTTTAAAATCACTAGAAAATAAGATTATTGGACAAAAAGAGATAATTCAAAAGATTTGCATAGGTTTATTTGCACAGGGGCATATTCTTCTTGAAGGTGTTCCTGGAATTGCTAAAACATTAATTTTAAAAAACATTGCTTCACTTTTTAATTTTAGTTTTAAAAGAATCCAGTTTACACCAGATCTACTACCTTCAGATATTACTGGAAGCATGGTCTTTAACCCAACAACTTTGACTTTTAATCCCTATAAAGGACCTATTTTTAATTCAATAATCCTTGCAGATGAAATAAACAGAGCTCCCGCAAAGGTTCAATCTGCTTTACTTCAAGCAATGCAAGAAAAAGAAGTTAACATTGGAGGAGAAAATTATAAACTACCAAATCCTTTTTTCGTCGTAGCAACTCAAAATCCTATTGAACATGAAGGTACTTATCCCCTTCCAGAAGCTCAACTTGACAGGTTCATGTTTAAGATTCTTATCAACTATCCAAAAAAGGAAGAAGAATTTCTAATACTTAAAAATATTGATAAAATAGAACAGGAAGACTTAGCTGCTTCTTTTAATCAAAATAATTTTAACATTATATTAGAAAATATTAAAAAAATATATTGTGATGATAGAATTTTAAACTATATAACAGATATAGTCGAGTCGACAAGAAATCAAAGCAATTATGCATTATCACATCTATCAAATTATATTCAATGGGGAGTATCGCCAAGAGCATCCATAAGCCTATTGAAAGCTTCTAAAGTTAAAGCATTTTTTGAAGGTAGAAACTATGTAATACCTGAAGATGTAAAATATATTGTTCATGAAGTATTAAGACATAGAATAATACTTTCATATGAAGCAATTGCAGAAAATATCAATACAGATAATATTATAGATGATATTATAGAACATATTCAGGTTAAGTAAATTGAAAGTAAAACTGGCAGATGATATATTTTTCAAGCAACAGCTTTTGTCTTTGTATAAACTATCGGATAAATCTTTTATAGGTGAGTTTAAAAGTGCTTTTAAGGGTTTGGGGTTAGATTTTTATCAAAATAGAATTTTTACAGAAAATGATCCTGTAAGGCAGATAAATTGGAATCTATATGCGAAATTTAGAACTCTTTATATAAAGGAATTTATCGAGGATAGAAATAGATTTAATTTGATAGCTTTAGATATATCAAAATCTATGTTTCAAAATTTTTTAGATAAAAGTAAAATAGAAGTTGGACTTCAAACAGCATTTGCATTATTATATTCATCATTAAAGTCGAATGATAATACCTGTTTTCTATTATTTGATAATGAAATAAGATTTTTCTATCCTTTTAATAGAAAATTTACCTATTTTTTTAAGATATTAAATAGCTTAAAGTCAACATATATTGATTTACAACCGACAGAAAATATAGAAAACTTAATGAAAAATATCTTTAACTTATTAAAAAAAAGAACCCAGATATTCTTAATATCAGATTTCGCATTCCCAGTTAATGAAAAAATTATAAATTTTATTGCGGAAAGGCATAAATTAACTTCTATAATAATAATAGATGAAGAAGAAGAAAGATTATCCAGACAATTAAAATACTTTTCATCAAATGAAAAACCAGATTTTTTTGTACAAATACCTTATTTTCAAATTATCGAAGATTTTAAAAAAGCAATATTAAAAGCAAATACTGAATATATTTCAATAAAAACTTTTGAAGATCCTTATATTATATTACAAAACTTTTTTGAAAATAAGATTAAAAGTCAATTTTAAATTAAAAGTCAATATTAATAAAAGATATTTTAAAATAGTAAAAAAATATTTTTAAGATGAAAAGAAAGATTATTATTATCATTTTTTCGACATTATTAATTTTTTTTATGGTATCCTCTAATTATACAATCTCACCTCCAAATCCTTTTGCTGGGCAGGCTTTTATTATAAATATTAATTTAAGCCAATATGGTATATTTAATATAAACCCGCTAAAAAGCTTTTTAAAAACCAACAATCCCGATATTAATATAATTTCTTATAAAGTATTTCAGAAGAACAATAAGTATTATTTAAAGATAAAAATGCAAATATTTTCAATAAATATAAATGATTTACAGGATCTGATATTTTTCGATGGAAATTCATATTATAATTTTGGTTCTATAAAAATATTATTTAACTTTGATCTAAAAGAACAATATCTTTTAACATACTATAAGAATTTTCAAAAATACCTTTATTTTAAGTTTTTTATTATTTATCTATTATTTCTAGCATCATTTTACATTATCTATTTCATAATTATTAAAATAAAAAGTTATCTATACAATCATATTAAAACTAAAAAGGAGAAGAAAATTCTTTTAGAAAACTTTAATAAGTTAATAAATATAAAAAAAGAAATAGAAACTATTGGTAATAATATAATCGACTTTGAATTGGGATACAAATATAAAGAAAAATTAATAAAATTTAATAGCACATTGGATTTTTTATTAAGACAAGATATAGATATAATAAAAGATAAAGAAATAATCGAAAAATTGAAATTATTAAATAAAGATTTAAATAGTCATACCTATAAAAGTGAAAAAAATCTATATGAATTGAGAAAAGAAATTTTCGAAATTTTATTAGATGTAGAAGGGAAACTTAGTATAATAATAGATAGCATTTATAAATAAATTTGAAATTTTTAAAAATTTTTGGCCATTTATATTTTCCATTTTTTTTTTATTTAACCAAAAACAATTAAATAAAAGACAATAGATTATTAAATTAAAAATATTCAAATAAAAAATAATAATTTACTAAACAAAAATATTGAAATAAATAAAATTGATTAAATAAAAATATTGAAATTAAAAATAATAATTGAAATAAATAATTGAATAAATATGGAAAAGATAAAATTTGAAAATCCACTTATTTTACTTTTTTTAATTCCTTTTGTTGTTTTAATTTATTTTATATTAAAAAAAGGCTATCTTTTCGAAGGATTTCCTTTAAGCTCTTATAAAAAAGAAAATAATAAAATCAATTTAGTTAAATATTTAAAATATATAATTATTTTTATTTCCTTATTTTTCTTAATTATAGGTTCTTCAACACCACTATATCTTACAGATAAAATACCAATTGAAGAGAAAGGACATTCTTTTGTCTTTTGCCTTGATATATCTTCAACAATGAAAGCCCTAGATTTTAATCCTCAAAATAGACTTGATAAAGCAAAAGAAATTGTCGAAAGCTTTATTAAAAGCAGAAATTTAGATTTTTTTAGCATAATTATATTTGCTAAATATGCCATCCCATATATTCCTTTAACCTCAGATAAGAAATTTGTATTAGAGAAACTCAAAGAGATAAACACTGAGATGCTTGAAGATGGCACAGCCATTGGTAATGCAATAATAATGGGAATTCAGCAAATCAAAAATTATAAGGGTGAATCTAAAAATATTATCTTGATTACGGATGGTATAAACAATGAGGGCTATATACATCCTATCTATGCTGCTAATGAAGCAAAAAAAAATAATGTAAAGATTTACCCTATTGCTATTGGATCTTCTGAGCAAGTACCTTTTCCTTTTAAGGATTCAAGAGGAATGGTATATACAAGGAAAATAAACATCCCTGTGGATTATGAGCTTTTACAACAGATTTCAGAAATTGCTGGTGACGGTCAAAAATATATAGCGAAAAATACAAAAGATCTGCAAAAAATATTGAAGATGATTGATAAGCAAAAACCTATTGTCAAGAGTACAAAAATGTACTTTAAGTACAAAAAGCTTGATGGTTTTTTCTATTTACTTACAATAATCTTTTTTATTATTTACCTTTTATTCCATTTTTTTACTCAAGAGATACAATATTAAAGAGGTTTATTTATTGGCATGACAAATTTGTCTTTTTTAATATTTATAATATTGCTATTTATCATTGGAATTTTACTACTTAAACACTATTTCTTAAAGTCAAAAATTAAAAAATATAACAATAAAAGTCTTAAAATATTATATTTAACAAGAGTAATTTTATTAATTATCATCTCTTTATTACTATCCTTAACATTTACAAATTATAAAGCAGGACTGAAAAAATCTTTAAACTACTCTAAAAATATAGATAACATTATACTATTAGATTTTTCCACATCCATGCTTGCAAATGACTTAAAACCAACGAGATTCGAACTTGCTAAAAGTATTTGCTCACATCTTATTGAAAATTCTTCTAATTGTAGATTCGCTCTTATACTATTTGGTGATGATCCTCTTTTAGAAGTTCCTCTTACCGAAAATATAGATTATTTAAAAAGTGTAATTTCAACATTACAGATAGATGAGCAATTTTATAGATCATCAAATATCTCTTTAGCATTGACTTCTGCAATAGACCTTTTAGAGATGAGCCCATCTTTTTTTAAAAATATTATACTAATTTCAGATTATGATTTTGATCAGATATTATCCTCAAAATTAAAAACAATGATAACTGATAATGTAAAAAATTTTTACAATATAGTTGTTTCATCAGAGAAAGGTTCAAGGATATGGTTATCAAGTAAAAAAAATTATTTATTAGATAACTATCAAAATGAAGTTTTTACCAAATCAAATTTGTCTTTTATATTAGACATTTCTAAACTGCCAAATTCATCTGTCTATTATTGGGATAAAATATCTTACAATAGTGTAATTTCAATATTAAATTCATTTAAAACTACTATAACAAGTATGGAAAAACATGAAACCTATGAACAAAAAGAATTAAAACCATTATTTGGTTTATTTGCCATAATTTTTATGTTAATATATATTTTTACATATATTAAAGCATTTCAAATTATTGATTTAAGAACAAAATAATTTTTAAAATTTTATGAAGCAAAAGACAAATAAGATAATTTTTCTCTTTTTAATCGCAACAATTAGTTTTATTTTATTATTATTATTATTCCCTTTAGGAAAGGTTTTTTTATATTCTTTTTTCATGAAAGATTCATCTTTATTTGTATATTATATGGACACCTATGAAAAATATAATCAATATAAAAAAATCATTTTTATAGATGTCTCTTACTTTCTCTTAAATAATGATCTAATAAATAATGCGAAAAATTATCTTGATTCTATTGAATTTGAAAGTGCGACTAATAAAGAAAAATCAATAATTTTAAATTATTATGGATATATTTTTTTTAAAAAAGACGACTTTGAAAATTCTAAGAAATATTTAGTTGAGGCATGCAAATTAGAACCCACAAACCCAATTCTAATAAATAATTTAAATTTTATATTAAGTTTAATGAATAAAAATAATAATGATAAGAATTCTGAAAAACAAAAAAATTTATCGGATAATATTGAGATACAAAACCTAATCAATATTCAAAATGCAGAAAATCAAATAATAAGATATAAGACTGAAAAAAGAAAGGAAAGCAAAAATTTAAGGTACTGGTAAATTAAAAAATAATAGATATAAAACTAAATGAATTAGATATAGAGACAAAAATTAAAAAAAATATAGAAGCAAAACAATAATTTTGGAATTAGATAAATTAACTATCTAAAATAATGTAATTGTATAATAAATACTAATTATGAAAAGAAGATTGGAAATCATAATTTTACTAATTATTTCGACATTTTTCTTTTTGTCGATGGAAAATGAAGATATGATTATTAATGCAACAATCGAACCAAATACAATTTATGTTAATGAAGAATTTAAAATTATTGACTACAAAAAAATCAAAAATTTTGGTTATTTG
>DAOOKC010000034.1:0-15951 GCA_035385485.1 Exilispira sp. | reverse complement strand
AAAGTATTATAAAGGAAAGAATACTTTGCAGATAATCGTATCTCATGATTTAGATTTTTTAAAAACTACCTGTGATAAAATATATAGAATTGAAAACAAAAAATTAAAGAGAATAGATTGAAAAATAAGACACATTCTATTAATTTTTTAATACTTTATCTTTTATCCATTATACCAATACTATTAAGACCAAAACTATACTCTAATCTTATCTATTCAATTTTTCCCATACTAATCTTTTTATATTATGGTTTAAACATAAAAAACCTTTTTAAATCATTTTTATTATCAATTATTCCATCTTTATCCTACTTCATAATGATTTTATTCTTTGCTGAGGAAAATATAAAAAATGGTATTATTTATAATATATCCTTAAATTTATTTATTATAAATATAAAATTAAAAATTTTTAGTAATCAGTTTGAATATGCATTAGCAGGAAGTCTTAGAATTTTTTTACTTTCATTTCTATCTTTTACCACTACATTTATGATAGATATATGGCAAATCTTCAAGTTTTTAATGGCAAAAAAGATAATAAGTTTTAGTTATGGTTATGCTTTTTCTATCGCATTAAATTCTGTATCTTCAATTATAGATGAAGTTAAAAGGATAAATTTTCTTATGAAAAGCAGAAAGATAAAGCCATTTTATAAAGGATTTTTGCCAATTCTTGTATTTGGAATTCGCTATTCTGAGCTTGCTGCAATCTCTTTAATTTCAAGAGGTTTTTCCGAAGATAGAACTATTTTTAATGTTGAAAAAATTGATATAAAAGAATTTATAGGCATCATTATTATAGGTCTTATTGTAATGGTTATGCTTTTAATTGGTAGATAAATATAAAAATATCTTATGTTTTTTTTATTTTTGAAACATTAAAACCAAGTTCTTTTAATATATAATTATTTTTTGACCAATTTTTTACAACTTTTACAAAAAGATGAAGTTTTACTTTTTTGCCAAAGATAAATTTTAAATCTTTTTCCGACATCAATCGGATCTTTTTAATAACTTCGGCATTTTTACCTATAATGATTGGCTTTTGAGATTCTTTTTCACAGCATATATTTGCTTCAATATCTATTAAATCTTCTGTTTCTTTGAATTGCAGGACTTCAACATAAGTTGAATATGGAACTTCTTCGAAAAGGTTGAGAAATAACTTTTCCTGGACTATTTCGACAACCTGTTCTTTATCATACATGGTAGAAATGATATCTTCAGGATAGTAAAAAGGATGTTCTGGAATATAAGGATAAACTTGCTCTAAAAATATTGTCTTATCAAGTGAAATAGCAGATATTTCTAAAAATTTATCAAATAGATTTTTCTGATTTAAAAACTGGACTTTATTTTCATTTTTCCCCTTATCTATTTTGTTTAAAAGAGCTACTATTTTTTTGTTGAGTTTATTCTTTATTTCTTCAAGTCGACTTATTAAAGAAATCTCATCTTCATTAATTTCTTTACTTATATCTGTAATAAAAAGGATTAAATCTATTTCCTTTATAGATTCAAATATCTGTTCATTCATAAGTTGATTGATAATTTTATTGCTTGTATGAAAGCCAGGGGTATCTATAAAGATTAACTGTAAATTCAGGTCTTTCTCTGTAAGAATACCGGTAATTCTTTTTCTGGTTGTTTGAGGCTTATCTGTAACAGCTGCAATTTTTTCACCAAGAATATTATTTAATAATGTAGACTTACCGGCATTTGGAACACCACATATGAGTAAAAATCCACTTTTAAAATTTTTCTCAATCATTTGACAAAAACAATATTACCAAATACTGCATTGGCTTCAATGTAAACAAATTTATCGCTTTCACCCGAGCTATAATTTATATCGCCAAAACCCATACTCTGCTTATTTGGAAGAGTAACACTTCCAAAGACTGCTGAACCTCTAACCTTTACTGAGAAATCTGAAGGAAGTTTGACAATAGCCGAGCCAAATACAGCAGAAATATCTATATGCTTGCCAATATCTTCCTCTTTTAAACCTGAAAGATCGATTTCTCCCCTTGAAAATATTATATTATATTCACTTTCGACTTTTTCAGGTTTTATTGACATATCAGAAAAAACAGCGGTTTTCCCATCATTATAAGATTCAATTCTTACTCCTTTATAACCAAGAATAATATAGATTCCTATATAGATAAGAATAAGACCTATAAGTATTTTAAATACAGGGATATTAAGTTTAAAAATATAGTTTAATATCAACAAAACTCCTGCTGCAACAAGAACAAGACCCCAAAATATTGCATTAAATATAGAATAACCTTTAACCATAATTCCTCCAAAAAGAAAAAATTTTGTCCAATAAAGAAAATTTTTAAACTAAAGATAAAAGAATAATATTCTATGAAAGAAAAAAATCACCATCAACCCTCACAAATAAGATTATAGTCTTGAATTTCAATTTATCAATGCTAAATAAAAACTTTTCTTATTGAAAAATTTAAGTTTGCATATTAAAATATTTTTAAGAAAAAAGATTACTTAAAAATTCTTTAATATAATTTAAAACATCATTTGATATCGTTTGCTCTATTAAAGCGTATTCATAAATATTTCCAGTATTTGCGTTTTGAAAAAGATGATTACAGGAAGGCATAACAAATATTGTAAAGTTTTTTCTTTCTATTTTTTCTACCTGATTTATTTCATTTATAATCTTATTGATCGCTTCAAAATTCTCTTTTGCAGGAACCTGTAAATCTTTTTCTCCAAATAAAATCAATGAAGGACACCTTATCTTTTTTATATAGTCAGCTGGATCAAGAGAAAGAAAAGTTTTTATCCACTTTAATGTTAATTCATTTATAACTGCTTCGGTATCGGTTTTGGACAATTTATATTTTTTCGCAATATTTTTGATCTCATTTATTAATTCTTCATTTGAACTATCATCCTTATGTTTTATAACAGCTTCATATAAAGCAGAGTTGATTTCAATCATCTTCTTAATATTTTTCTCTTTTACGCCACTTGCTTTAGCAATCAATTCCTGTTGTAAAAGCAATATTTTATCACCCCTTAAAGTCGGTCCTGCAAGTGTCACTATAAAACTTATATCATCGGGATATTCTGCAGCTAAAATAAAAGCAATAAGACCACCTTCAGAGTGACCTAAAACCCCAATTCTTGCAGAATCAACAAATTCTAAAGATTTAAGGTATTTAATCTGACTGATTGCATCAGAAACAAAATCAAATGTATCTGAATTTGAAATTATTTTACTATCTATTCCAACTCCTCTATCATCCATTCTTAATACCACAAAGCCTATTTTTGTTAAAAAATCTGAAATTACTAAAAATGGTTTATGATTAAAGATTTCTTCATCTCTATTCTGTGCACCTGAACCTGTTACCAGAATTATAGCAGGAAACTTGCCATCTTTTTCCAGTTCTTTATTTGATGGAATGGTTAAAGTTCCATTTAATATAATATCACCATTGTTTATCGAAACCTCTTTTTGTTGATATTCAAATGGTGGTAAAGGTTGCTGTGGCCTTGGTATTTTTGAAAAAACAAGGTCAGTTTTAAAAGATCCTTGCTGAAAAATTGTCTTTAATTTATTTTCATTTTTATCAAGGATGGTTATTTTTGCTTTAATAGAGTCAAAGCTTAATATTAAAGAAGATCCTTCACTTTTTACAGAGGAAGCTGAAATCATTGAACCGCCCTGATCTATTGAGATTAATATAGCATCAATCTTATTTTCAACAAAAAGATTTTTAGATATTACAATAGCAAGTCTTAAATCTGAAGAACCAATAGATAAAGTACCAAGATATGCACCTTCAATATCTTTTAAAGTCAATTGGTTTAAAGAAAAAGATAAAAAAGAAAATAAAAATAAGGAAAAAATTATTAAAATTAATCTTAGAAAATTTAATGAAGAATATTTATTCGATATTGATTTGCTTATTTGAGTGAATTGATATTTCATATTATGTCCTTTTTAAAAATATTAGTATTTTTTAAGATTTTCTTTTGAAATAAATATATGATATTTAAAATATTTGTCAGTCAAATTAATTAGAAAATTTTTCTTAATTTTATCTTTTATTTTTGAATGCATTATTTATTCCTCAATCATCTATTTTAGTATATTAATAGTCTTTGGCAAATTAATTGTTTTTGGTATATTAATTGTTAAATAGTATATTAATTGTCAAAGAAGAATAAGGATTAAAATATTACTTTTGAATTTTTTCAAATTTATATGTAAAATGAAATAGAAGAAAAATTTAATATTTAATTATATTTCTCTTTTTTAGTAAAATATATCCAAAGTATTTTGTAGGTCATTAAAATGAAAAAGAATTTTAACTTTTTTCTTGTTGTTTTTTCAGTAGCTATATTGGTTTTATTATCTAAAATCAATTATTTATTATTTCATACTATTGTTGAGTTGATCGCGGTAAGCCTGGGCTTTTCACTTTTATTTATACTATTATCTCGAACTAAATTTAATGAAATTTCAAAATTTGAATTTTTATCGATATTTTATGTCTTTGTATCTTTAATAGATTTTCTTCATGCTCTATCTTATAAAGGAATGAGTATTTTTCCATCTATTACTGCAAATGAACCAACTCAACTCTGGATTGCAGCAAGAGTTCTTGAATCACTTGCTATATTTTTCTATACATTTAGTTTCAAAAATAGATTTATAAAAAATTATATAAAATTGGTATTTAATATTGTCTTGGTTTTTCTTATTTTTTACTTTTTATTTATTGTTTTTTCCATTTTTATCTGGAAAAATTTTCCAGATTGCTTCATAGAAGGTTCAGGTCTGACATTTTTTAAAAAAATTACAGAATATATAATTATTTTAATTTTATTAATTTCACTAATTTTTGGTAAAGATAGTTCAGATCCATTTTTTTATTACTATAGAGCAGCAATAATCATTACAATATTTTCAGAATTTTCTTTTACTTTATATAAGGATGTTTATGGCCTTTTTAATCTTATTGGTCATATTTTAAAGTATATTTCATTCATATTTATTTACAGATATTTGATGATAAATATTATTGAACAGCCTTATTCTAAAATCAAGATTTTAGCAGGTGAACTTGAAAATGAAAAACAACAGTTAATTTTAGCAAAAGATGAAGCTGAAAAAGCAAATAGAGCAAAATCTGCATTTTTAGCAAATATAAATCATGAAATAAATACACCCTTAAATGTAATCTCAGGTTTTGCTTTTGTTCTATATAATGAAGAAGAAGAATCTGATAAAAAAGAATTACTTCAAAGAATATTTGATGCAGCACAAATACTTTACAAAATATTTGATAATTTATTGACTATATCCAAAATAGAATTAGGTGAATTTAAAATATCTTGGGATAAGAAAAACCTAAAAGATACTTTAAGGTTTTTTTGTGATTTATATACACCTAAAGCAGCTGATAAAGAATTGTATTTTAAGGTCGAATTAGATAACTCCCTTGATAAAAATATTTTGATTCCAGAAAATGTTATAGAGAAAATAATCTTGAATCTTTTAGATAATGCTGTGAAATTTACAGATAAAGGTTATATTTATTTCTCTGCAAATTTTGAGAATAATTTGTTGTATATGAATTTTAAAGATTCTGGAAATGGTATAGATATTTTATCTTATACAGATCTTGTAAATCCATTTAATATAGGAGAGTATTACTTAAATAAGACTCATGATGGTGTAGGACTTGGACTTTCTATAGTAAATAGACTGGTAAAGCTTGTAAATGGAAAGATAGATTTTAAATCTAAAATTGGCGAAGGCACAGAATTTTCTGTTGTTTTGGATCTTGATATTAGTAAATACAATTTATCAAGGGATTTAGAAGACCAAGATTTTCAAAAAAATAATATTGGAGAAATTAATGAAAGATGAACAAAAGGTTAAAAAGATATTAAAACAAAAAAATGTAAAAGATGAAATAATTGGAAAAACTATTTTTTTTATTGATGAGCTGGAAAAAGAAGTTTTAAAATCTGATAAAACACTTGAAAGTTGTCCTTCGGATATTGTTGAGAAATTCATAGAACAAAAATTATTGATAAAGTCCAATGAAGATAAAAATGATATTGAACAGATAATTATAGCTTTCGCAAGATATTTTATCTTTATTAAAAATAATGAAGTTGCAATAAAACTTCTGACATATTTATCTGCCAATGAAGTGATGCCAAACCTAAAAGAAAGAATTTATGAAGTTTTAGGTCAAAAGATTGGAGATAAAGTGCTTTATGGAATTTCTTTCCCTGAATCATTTAGTCCCGTTGAAAAATATCCTGAAGTAACAGCAAAAATAGTCCAATCTCTAGAAAAAAATATTGGAAAAGAAAAGGCGAAAGAAGTTTTGACCTGCAATGTCCATAAGATACCTACATCTGCATTTTCTAAGGAAAGAGAATATTTTCTTGAAGCAAAATCGTTACAGGATTGGCTTGATGGCTTTCATAATAGGAAAATTGAGGAAATTTCAAAACATTCAAAAGATAAAACCTTATGGTTTGAACAGGAGATAACAGAAGAAGTCGTGGAATTTGTGAAAAACAAACCTGAAATATTAGGTGCTATTATAGAGGATGGATATTTATATGCTACAAAGATTCCATATAATCCTGCAAAATATATAAGTGCAAAAACTGATTTTGAAAAAAGAAAATATGCGTGCCATTGCCCAGTTGCTGCATCATCATTAAAAGAAAATCAAAATGGCGTTTCACCTCTCTGGTGTTATTGTTCTGCAGGTTTTGAAAAACTTCTTTTTGATACAGTCTTTGGATGCGATGTAAAAGTCGAAGTAGTTGAATCAGTTTTAGCGGGTGATTTAAGATGTAGATTTAAAATAGAAATTCCAGAAATTATCAAAACAAGATTTAATATTTGAAATAATTTTTTTAAAAGTCGTTAGCTCTGGAGGAAAATAATGAAAAAGACTGTTTTAATAACTGGTGCAAACTCTGGGATAGGTAAAGAGGCTACAATTCAACTTTTAAAAAATGGTTGCCATCTGATTGCATGTTGTAGAAATAAAGAAAAAGCAGAAAAAACAATAGAGGAAATTAAGCAAAAGAGTAATTCTAATGATATAAGACTTATAATAATGGATATGTCTAGTTTAAAATCAATAAAGAATGCAGTTGAATTAATATTAAAAGAATATTCAAATATAGATGTTTTGATTCACAATGCAGCAGATTTTGATATTTCACGTAAAACGATTGAATATTCAGAAGATGGTATAGAGAAAGTCTTTGCGACAAATCATCTTGGACCTGTTTATTTAACAGATTTACTTTTACCAATAATACCTAAAAATAACAATTCAAGAATAATAACAGTAGCTTCAAAAGGGCTTATAATGCATCCATTTTTGAAGATAAATTTTGATGATATTGAGTTCAAAAACTCAAAATATAGTGTAGAAAAAGCTTACTATCAATCAAAACTTGCGCAGATTATGTATACCTATTGGTTGGCAGATAAATTAAAACCTTATAATATAAATGTTAATTCTGTGTGGGTTACAAATGTTAAAATTGATATATCTCGCTATCCAGGTCTTTCAGATTTTCAAAAAAAAATTATATAATATGAAGAGCAAATTCTCTATTAGTCCCAATGATATGGCCAAAGTTTATGTTGAAATCGCACTTTCAGATTCATTTGCAAATATAAATGGTAAAGTAGTTGATAAAAACTTAAATTTTGTAAATACAAAATCATATAGTAAAAATAATGAAAATATTGAAAAATTAATGCAAATCACCTATAAATATTTAAAATGTTGAAAAATATAGAATTAATTATTAATATTTTTGTTATAATATTTTCAATAATTGGTTTTACAAAGATATTTATCTTTTATTATAAAAAAAATATTGGATTAAAAAAGGTTTTAAATAAAGAATATAAAAATCACCATTTTGTCTCTATTATTATTCCAGCTAGGAATGAAGAGAAAAGAATTTGCAAACTTTTAAATAGTTTAAAGAATCAAAGTTATAAAAATTTCGAAATTATCGTAGTTGACGACAATTCGGAAGATAATACAAGACAGGTTGTAGAAAATTATAAATCATTAATTCTATTGAATAACTTAAAATATATAAGATTAGAAGATGAAAAATGGCATGGGAAAAGTGCAGCCTGTCATCTGGGCGCATCAAATGCAAATGGGAACCTTTTGCTTTTTATAGATGCTGATCTTTTTTTAAGTGATGATGCTCTTGAATATCTTGTTAAATATGCCTTAGAAGATGCTATAATTAGTATTCAACCTTATCATTATTCTGAAAAATTTTACGAACAATTTTCTTTATACTGCAATATAATAGCATTTTTAGGGCTTGATCTTGGTAATATTAAAAAACCTTTTAAGACAAAATCAGGACTTTTTGGACCTTGTGTATTGATTCCTAAAAAGATTTATCAGTACTCTCAAGGTCATCTACTGGTTAAAGATTCTATATTGGAAGATATGGATCTTGGTATTGAGCTTTCAAAAAGAAATATTGATCTATATTCAATCCCTCATAAAGGTAAATTCAAATTCAGGATGTATGAAGAAGGCTTTTCCTATCTATTTAATGGTTGGTCAAAAAATATGGTCTTAGGGGCTCAAAAATCAAATATTTTTTCCTTGCTTATTATTTCATCATTTATGACTTTATCTTTATCTTTGCCAATAAGTATTATTGCTTCTATTGTAAAGACATCTATATTTCCCCTTTATCTAAATTTAATAATCTATTTTCTATTTTCTATTTTTTTATTTTTGGCTGCAAAGAAAATTGGCTCATTTTCATTTTTTAGTTGTCTATTTTTTCCTATATTTGCTCTTTTTTATTTAATTATTTTCATTCGATCTATTATTTATAAAATTTTTAGGATTCCAATAGATTGGCGGGGTAGAAAGGTAATTATTAGATAAACTTAAATGAGTTTAATTTATAGACTTGATTAATAAAATTGATATATAATTAAAAAAGAATTAATAGATTTGTTTATTTGATCTAATGAATAGATTTAATTAATAGATTTGATTAATAGATTTGGTAAATAGATTTAATGAATAAGGATTTTCTATAGAAATTTTTAGATTTATTAAAAATATAATTACTAAAAAAAAAAATTACTAATTTAAGGTTTATAAAATGAAAATGATTTTTTTATATATTTTTGGAAATTCAATTTTCTGGACATTTGTCTTTTTTTCATCAGCGTATATTGTTCATTTTTTACTAGAAAAATTTTATAATTATAAAAATTTTCTCTTTAAGGCTGTAAAAATTGAGAAAGAAGGAAAACTTTATAAAAATATATTTTTTATCGATAGATGGAAAGATAAAATCCCTGAAGCAGGTAAATTTTTGGGACTTCACCCATTTAGTAAAAGACATTTTGTAAGCAAAAAGAAAGAATATGTTGAAAGATTTATCTTAGAGACATGTAGAGGAGAGCTTTCTCATCTTCTTCCTTTTATATTTTATCCAATATCTTTAATCTGGAACCCAATGATAGCAAATATCATAATGTTTTTATTTGTCTTAATTTTTAATTTGCCATTTATTCTTGTCCAAAGATATAATAGAATAAGATTGACAAAACTTCTTCATAAGATTGAAAATCAATAGTATTTAATAAAAGAAAAAATTCTCTTGACATTATATTTTTTTTCATTTTTTTATTGGTAAATACCAGAAGGTATAAAAGGATAAGTGGAATATACCAGTATATTTACAAATTTTTCTTATACTAAAGACAATAATAAAGCTTATTATATTCAATTAGCTGATTTTATAAAAGATTGTATTAAAAATAATCTAATAGATAAATTACCATCTGAAAGAGAACTATCTTCTTTTCTTTCTGTTTCAAGATTAACCATAATCAAATCATATGATATTCTTAAAAAAGAAGGGATTATAAATTCGGTAAAAGGAAGTGGATATTATATAAATAAAGATTATATGACTTTTTTTTCCAGTAGAAAAGGAAGGGCATATTATATAATAAATAAAGTTATTGATACTCTTTTAGAAGAAAAGTTTTCATTTAATGATATCAAAAACTATTTTAATTCTATTTTAGCATATAAAGAATTCAAACGAGAAAATATCAATATTGCTTTTGTGGATTGTAATCCCGAATCTTTTTTTATAGTGGAAAGTCAGATAAAGGAACTTTACAGGATAAATACTTTATTTTACGATATAAATGCAGTATTAAAAAGAAGCAATTATAAATTAATATTAAATATAATCTCAAATTTCGATATCATTATCACAACTAAAAAACACTACAATGAAATTAACAAATATTTTAATGATACAGTTTCAAATATTGATAAATCAAATTTATTAAAAAGTTCCAATTCGAATACAATAATAGGTAATCTAACTGAAAAGCAAAATAAAATAAAAAAATTGGACAAATTAAATATATTGAAAGTTCATATTGAACCTGATCATGAGACTTTTATAAGGCTTGATAGAATAAATAAAGATTCAAAAAAACTTGTATTCTGTTATTCAAATAGATTCAAAATAATAATAAAAAATTACCTTGATAATCTTAATATAAATAAAAATATCGAATTTTTTGCTATAGAATCATTATTTACAAAAAATTCAGAATCAGGAAAAGTAAAAAATAAAGAAAATCTAGATGAAAAAGAAATAAAAGGATTTAATAAAGATAATACTAAAAACTTTTTGGATTCTTCTAAACTTTCAATTTTATTAGAACAGAAAGATAAATTAGATCAAATTATCAAAGACAAATTTGAAAATGTTGATTTTATTATAATACCAGCAAACTTTAATATTTTAAAATATAAAGAATATTTAGAAGATAAATTTGAAAATGGTAATTTTGAAAATTATATACTGAATCTTTTTGATAAATATCTGAAAATATTTTCTGATAAATTAATTAGCTTCAATTATAAAATAGATAATGGTTCACTTATAATTATTGAAGATAAAATAAATGAAATAGAAAGTAAAAGACTAAGAGAATATATTAATGAAGGAGAATTTGATGAAGAAAATTAATATAGTGACAGGAGTTATAGGAAGTGACTGTCATGCGGTTGGCAATAAGATAATTGAAAAAGTTTTTTCAGAAGCTGGATTTAATGTTATAAATCTTGGAGTAATGGTAAGCCAGAACGAGTTTATAGATGCAGCAATAGAATCAAATGCTAAAGCAATATTAGTTTCTTCTCTATATGGTCAGGGAGAACTTGATTGTGAAGGTCTAAGAGATAGGTGTATAGAAAGAGGTCTTGAAAATATAATTTTATATGTTGGAGGAAATCTTGTAGTGGGAAAACAGGATTTTTCAAAAACAGAAGAAAAATTTAAGAAGATGGGTTTTGATAGAGTATTTTCATCTGATGTTGATTTAAATAAAGTCATAGAATTATTAAAAAAGGATATTGAGGAAAGATTTGGTGAAAAAATTGATTAGTATTGATATAGGTTCAACCTATACAAAAGGTGTACTTTTTCATAAAAATAGTGATAATGAATATCATTTAAATCTTATCAATAGAGTTCAGGTTCCAACAACTACTAATCATCTTGCAGATGGCTTTTTTGATGTTTTAAAAAAGCTTTTGATGAATAGTGAAAATGAAAAAATAGATGAAAAAAATAATGATATAGATATTTTTTATTCTTCTTCAGCAAAAGGTGGTTTAAATATAATTGCGATTGGAATTGTTCCTGAATTGACATTGAAAACCGCTAGATTAGCAGCTCTTTCTGCAGGGGGAAAGATCACAAAATCATATTCCTATAGATTAACTATTAAGAATATAGAAGAAATAGATAAAGAAAAGCCTGATATAATTCTTCTTACAGGTGGCACAGATGGAGGAAATGAGGATATAAATATCCATAACTCAAAAATGCTTTGCAATCTAAGTAATAGACCAGTGATTCTTTATGCTGGTAATTCTTCTTGTGCAGATCAAATAAATGAAATATTAAGTAACAAGAATTTTGATGTAACAATAACAGAAAATGTTTTACCAAACATTGATAATATAAATATTAATCCTGCAAAAAATAGTATAAGAGAAATATTTTTACAAAATATAATTCATGGAAAAGGATTGGATGTAATTTACGACAAAATTGGTTTTTTACCAGAACCAACCCCACTTTCTGTCTTTAATTTTATCTCAATAATTCCTGAAAATGTGAAAAAAATTAAAGAATCATTATTAAAGGTTATATTAGCAGGAGAAAGTAATAATAAAAACATTGATATTCTAAACCTTGAAAAAATACTGGAAAAAGATTGGGAAAGTTTTATTGCAATAGATTTGGGAGGTGCAACTACTGATTTTTATTCATATCATAAAGATATAGTTGAAGATAGTAGTATAATGGTGAGAGGTTTGCATGAGCCTACTGTAAAAAGAACAGTTGAGGGCGATCTTGGAATGAGGGTTTCTGCAAAAGCAGTTTTAGATAGTGGTTCTGAATTTTTGAAAATAATTGCAAAAGATAATAAGTTAAAGGTTAGTGAAGATCAATTTATTAAAATCTTTTCAGATTATATTGAAAAGGTTAGCAAAAATACATCTTATATTCCATTAGATGAGAATGAGAAATATTTTGATGAAATTATAGCAGCAATTTGTGTAAGACTCTCTTCTTTAAGACATGCAGGAAAATATAGGAGAATCTTTACTGTAAATGGAGAAAGATTAATTCAATATGGGAAGAATTTAAAACCTGTCAAAACAGTTATCGGAAGCGGTGGTTATTTATCTTATATGGATGATTTTATCCCAAAAAAATATCTCACTTTCTCTTATGAGAATTTTTTTAATAAAAGTTCTTTTTATGAGGTGGAAGAGGAAATATCTTTGCTTCCAGAAACTATAGAATATTTACAGGATAAAGATTATCTATTACCATTATTGGCAAATATTTCAAAGAAATATCCTCTAGAAAGTACATTATTTTTATTGGAAAATCTAGTTATAAAGGGTTAATAAAATAAAGTAATTGGAAATAGGTAATGCTAAAAATAAAATTAATAATAGATAAAATTCGAAATAAAACAAATAATAATGAAGATATATAAATAAAAAATTGATAAAATAAAAGGCTAAATAAGAAAATAAAGAATAAAAGTAAAAAAAATAAAAATAAAAATAAAATTGGAATAAAATTAAGAATAAGATTAAGAATAATAAAAAAAGAAGAGGTTTTTATGAGCTTAAAAAAAGAACTAGAAAATAAGAAAATTGATATTGAGCAATTTTTTGAAGAAAGAAACGAAGTAATCAAATCCTGGCCAACTGGTAAAGATATCTTAAACATAGATGAAGGAGTGAAATATCAAAAAGAGATTCCTGAATCCAAGAAGTTTTCAAAAGTTTTAATTGATGCTGATAAAAATAACATTACCTTGATTCAACCAAGAGCGGGAGTAGCATTACTTGATGAGCACATTGAGCTTTTACAATATCTTGAGCAGGAAGCCGATTTGCTTCCAACAACTATAGATGCATATACTAGGCAGAACAAGTATACTGAAGCGGAAAAAGGTATAGAAAGATCAAAAGAAGCTAGAAGATCACTATTAAATGGTTTTCCAGCAGTGAATTGGGGTGTAAAAAATTGCAGAAAAGTTATAGAAAGTCTAAAAAAACCAGTACAGGTTAGGCATGGTACACCTGATGCAAGGCTTCTTGCTGAAATTACTTTGGCAGCAGGTTTTACATCATTTGAAGGAGGCGGAATTTCTTATAATATCCCTTATGCTAAAAGTGTCCCCCTAGAAAAATCTCTGAGAGATTGGCAATATGTATATAGATTAATAGGCTATTATGAAGAAAATGGGGTAAGAATAAATGTCGAACCATTTGGTCCTTTAACAGGGACTTTAGTACCACCATTTATATCAAATACAATTGCAATTATAGAAGGACTTCTTGCATTAGAGCAGGGTGTTAAATCAATAACTTTAGGATTTGGACAGCTTGGCAATTTGATTCAGGACGCAGCTGCAATTATTTCACTAAGAGAACTTGCTAAAGAAATATTTGATAAATTTGGTTATAAAGATTATGAATTAACAACTGTTTTTCACCAATGGATGGGAGGATTTCCTGAAGATGAAGCAAGAGCATTTGGGGTAATATCATGGGGTGCAGCTACTGCCGCATTGGCAAAGACAACAAAAGTGATAGTCAAGACTCCTCATGAAGCTTTAGGTATACCGACGAAAGAAGCTAATCTTCAAGGTTTAAAAGCTACCAAACAGATTGTTAATATGTTGTATGAGCAAACAAAAGATAGATCAGAAAAACTTGAAAATGAAATAAATATTATAAAAAATGAAGTTAGATATCTTCTTGATAAGGTTATTGAGGCAGGGAATGGTGATCTTGCAATAGGAGTTGTAAGATCATTTGAAGCCGGTATTTTAGATGTTCCTTTCGCCCCATCAGTTTATAATAAAGGGAAAATAATACCTGTTAGAGATAATGATGGAGCAGTTAGAATACTGGATCCTGGTTTTGTTCCAATGACCTTGGATATGATAAGATATCATAAAGATAAAATTAAGGAAAGAGCTGATTATGAAAATAGGGAAGCAGGTTTTCAGATGCTTGTTGATGATATTTATGCTATAAGTAAAGGAAGATTGGTTGGAAGACCAAGAAAAAATTAAGAAAAAGAGGAGAATTTTAATGAAAATTATTGATATGATTTTTTCAGAAGGAAAGACAGGGTTTTTCTTTGATGATCAAAAGGCAATAAAAGATGGTGCAAAACAGGATGGTTTTATTTATTTAGGGCAGCCAAAACTCGAGGGATTTGAAGCCATAAGACAGGCTGGAGAGTCTATTTCTGTTATAATATTTTTAGAAGATGGGCAGATTGCAGTTGGAGATTGTGCTGCTGTCCAGTATAGTGGAGCAGGTGGTCGTGATCCTTTATTTCTTGCAAAAAGATATATCCCATTTTTAGAAAAAAATATTAAGCCAATCCTTGTCGGAAGAGAGGTTAAAAGTTTTAAAGAATTGGCTGAAGAGATAGATATCCTTATTATTGATGGGAAAAAAATTCATACTGCATTAAGGTATGGTTTAAGTATGGCAATTTTAGATTCGGTTTCTAAGGCTAATCATGAGACAATTGTAGAAACAATATGGAGAGAATATAATCTTCCTAGAATTATCAAAAGAGTACCAATCTTTGGGCAATCTGGTGATGATAGATATAATAATGTTGACAAAATGATTTTAAAAGAAGTTGATGTTTTACCTCATGGTCTTATAAATAATGTGGATACAAAACTTGGTAGAAATGGAGAATTATTAAAAGATTATATTAATTGGATTTCAAAAAGAATAAAAAAAATAAGATTACATGAAAATTATAATCCAACAATTCATATTGATGTTTATGGTACAATAGGGATTATTTTTAATAATGATATAGAAAAGATTTCCGATTACCTGGCCTCCTGCGAAGAATATTCAGAAGGATTTGATCTTTATATAGAAGGGCCAGTTGATCTTGGTGAAAAATATAAGCAAATCGAATATATGAAAAAGATTAAGGAAAAACTTGAAAACAAGGGTTCGAAAGTTAAGATAGTTGCAGATGAATGGTGTAATACATATGAAGATATTGTCGAGTTTACTGATGAAAAAGCATGTCATATGGTTCAAATAAAGACTCCTGATCTTGGTTCTGTTCATAATATAATAGAAAGTGTAATATATTGTAAGAAAAATGGGATGGAGGCATACCAGGGTGGAACCTGTAATGAAACAGATATTTCAGCCAGGATATGTACAGATATTGGAATCGCTGTCCAATCTGAAAGGTTACTTGCTAAACCCGGTATGGGATTTGATGAAGGATTTGAGATAG
>DAOOKC010000033.1:0-16047 GCA_035385485.1 Exilispira sp. | reverse complement strand
ATTACCTGATTAAAAATGATATACCTAAAACAAGACTTGAATATAAAGGTATGGGTTTAGCAAACCCTATAGACACAAATGAAACTGAAGAAGGAAGAAGAAGAAATAGAAGGGTAGAATTTTATCTTATTAAGATGACACAATAATAAAAATAACAATATTTTCAAAAATTAGGTAGGAGTAGTCGTGAACAAAGACTTGAAAATACTTGTATGTGGTGGTGCGGGTTATATTGGTAGTACATTTTGTCATTATCTAAGAAAAAAAGGTTATAATCCAATAATACTGGACAATCTTTCAAAAGGGCATAAAGAATATGTTTTAGATTTTAAGTTATATAGTTATGATATAGGTGATTATGATCTAGTCTTAGATTTGATAAAGAAAGAAAAGATTGATATTGTTTTTCATTTTTCTGCATTTATTGAAGTTGGTGAATCTGTAAATAATCCAATAAAATACTATGAAAATAATACTGCAAAAACATTAAATTTACTTAAAGCCTGTATCGATGGAAATGTTAAATATTTTATATTTTCATCAACTGCAGCTGTTTATGGCATTCCCGAAAAATATCCAATAACCGAAGATATGCCAACAAATCCTATCAATCCATATGGAAGATCTAAAAATATGGTTGAAAAGATATTATTAGATCTTGATTCTATTGGATTGATTAAGAGTGTTTGCCTTAGATACTTTAATGCATCTGGTGCTTTGCCTTCTTTAGAAACAGGTGAAGCTCACAATCCAGAAACACATATTATTCCAAGGATATTAGATGTTGTTATCGGTAAAGCACCATATTTTACAATCTATGGTGAGGATTATCCTACTTTTGATGGTACATGCATAAGAGATTATATACATGTCGAGGATCTTTCTGAAGCCCATTTTCTTGCAATGGAATATCTTGTTAATGGTGGTAAAACAAATATTTTCAATCTTGGTTCAGAAAAGGGTTATTCTGTAAAACAGATAATAGAATCAGTTGAAAAAATAACTAAAAACAAAGTAGAATGTAAAATAGGTGAAAGAAGGGCTGGTGATCCACCTATCTTAATAGCTTCATCTGAAAAAATCAAAAGAATTTTAAGATGGGAAGCAAAATATAATCTTGATGAAATTATAAAAACCGCTTATGAGTGGCATAAAAAAATAAATTAATTTATTCTTGCTTCAATTCATTAATTTCTTTTATTTCATTTTCTAAATCATCATTTTTATTAAGATTATTATTTAATAATTTGTTATCATCATTATTTTTATTTTCATACTCAATTAAATTTGTTTCTTCAGAAGGATTTTCTTCATTTTCCAGCACTTTTTCAAGTTCTTCTACCATAAAACCAAAGGATATACAGAATAAAAATTCTCCTTCTTCAGAAAAATATGGTCTAAATATCGTAAAAAATGTTTTATCGAAGGCTCTTTGAAATCCTATATAATCTTTAGCATCTTCGATTATGGTAGAATAGAATATCGATTTTTTGTATAATGTAGTACCTCGAATTGAATTTCCATTCTCATCAACCACTGTTGTATTGACTCTTATTAATTCTCCCGAACTTGAAAGCTGAAGAATTGAAAAATCTACATTAAATTTTTCTTTAAGTTTAGTTGTAAAAGAACTATCATTTGTTATATCTATACCATTTATAATTAATGTTTGAACCTTATAATCATTAATATTAACAATATCTTTCTTTTCTATACCTGAAAGATTATTTAATATGTCTGATTCAATCTCCTCTACTGTATCAAGTAATTTTTGCTCATAAAAAAGCTGTGTTTCAGGAGAAATAGGGTTAAAGTTGAAAAATGAAAACATTTCAACAATATATGAGAAGTTTTTCATAAGACCATTTATATAGTCCGCAATACTTTGTGTTTCTGAAACAAGTTCTGAAAGGTTTTCAGCATTCAAAAGTATCTCTGATTTAAAAGTATATGCAGAACTGCTTGTTGTATCTATCATATTTTTTATTTGATCAATTAATCCATTTAATCCCGACAGATTTCCTACAATTTGTTTTAATAAAGTCTCAACTCCGGTTGTGGTATCAGATGTTTCAAGAATAATTGAACCAATTTCCTGAGTCATATTTGAAATACTATCGACAAAATCCTTTGTCCTTGTGGCAAGTTTTCTTATTTCAGATGCAACAACAGAAAATCCCTTACCAAACTCACCTGCTTTTGAAGATTCTATAGAAGCATTAAGTGAAAGAAGATTTGTCTGGTTTGCAAGTGTTCTTATCTCATTTGAAAATTGTAAAATTTTATTGTAAAGCTCTTTAATTTTGTTCATGTTTGTAATTAAATCAGAAACTACTTTTACATTTTCACTGGCTTTTGTAAGTGAATCTTTTGAATAATTAAGTGAAGTTCTCGCTATATCCTGTATGTTTTGAAATTTTTCTAGTATTTCTCCAAAATTATCTGTCAATTGCTTAAATCTATTTTGATATTCAAGAAGTTTATTGCTTTCTTCATTAAACATCTGATTGGTTGCATCAAGGGTTGTTGAGAAAGTATCTGAAAGATTTGAAGTCTCTTCAAAAATAGATTTAAATTGCTTGAGTAATGTCTTAATAGAATTTCTTATTGGATCAAGTTCATCTTTTTTAAGTTCAATATCTATGGATAAATTTCCAGCATTTATACTTTTATAAATTTTATTAAAATAGTTAAGAGGATTAAAAATAATTAACTGGATAAAAAGATTTACAAGGAAAATTAATAATACTATCATTATTAAAGAAACAAAAAAAAGCCATCTTGTTATTTTAGAAACCTTTTCATCAACTTTTGAATATGGGAATAATGAAACAATTTTAAAGTAGAAAATCTCAAGAACAGAGGTAAAAGATAAATATTTTTCACCTGTTGAAGTATTATATATTATTGCTTTTCCAGAAACAGATAAAGCGGGAGTAAAATCTATTTTAGTTACATCGCTTCCAAGAGTATAGAAAGGTGTCTTTTTATCAGATTCTGTACCTATTGTAAAATCTGAAACATCAATAATGGAAATAGCATGTAAATCTGCTGGAAAATCGCGAAAATCAAAAGATTCTTCAATAAATTTTTCAAAAGATTGTTTACTATAGATAATAAGAATCTGGAATAAAGTTTCTTTTCCAAAATCATCAATTTTTAATGCTTGAGTTCTATAATTATAGTAATGTTCATCAATATAGATTATTCCTTCATATGAAAATGCTTTTGATGCATATTTTGTTAACCCTTTTTCACCTTCAGTTTTAGGTAATTCAGTAAAGGTAGATATTTTATCAGCATTTGTATAATAAAGCTGAGAAAAATCTCCATTATAAACATAAATAGTTTTATCGGGATTTTTAGGTTCAAAATTATTTTGTATATATTGAATTATATAGGATAAAGCCTGATTTTTATATTTAATTGTATATTCTTTTAAAGTTGGATAAATTTGTGATACAGAAAATGAAAGGTTGTCTCTGATTGATTTAGCATTTGCCTTAATATATTTAATCAAAAAAAGGTTCGATGTAATAAGATTTTCAGTAGTTTTGTTGAATAATTCAGCTTTTAATTGTTTTGATATAGAAATATTTAAAATAACAAAAAAAACAATGAAGAAAATAATCAAAAAAATAAAGATTCTAAGTTTAATTTTCATAGTTCGAACCTTCTAATTAAGTTATTTATGATAATCTATATATCTTATTATATTTCTAAAATTTAACTTTTCTTAGTATATTTATTACTACTTTTTAAATTCATCAAATTTATATTCTTTTTTCCTAAAGCTAAATAATTTAATAAAAATCCTCTCAAATTAACCACATTTAGAATACCCACAGTCATGACATGTTATACAACCTTCTTCCTGAACCAATACTCCTCCGCAATCTGGACATATTCCCGCAACTTCTTTTCTTCGTGTTATTTCATCAACTTCCTTATTGACTTCATTATTTTCATTTTTTATAGAATTGGAAGAAGAGTTTTTCTTAAAATTTATTTTATTTTCGTCAGAATTTGTAAAGTTTGTTATACTTTCTGATTCAAATAAAGAATTTTTTTCATTTAAATATATTTCTATAGCTTTAGCTATACCGTCAGAACAGGATAAAGTCTTCCCATTTTCAGTAGGGAAAATTGTAGGATTTGGACAACGAATTCCTTTAAGTTGTTTTATTATAGAATATGGATCGATATGAGATCTTAAGGATAAAGAGATTAACCTGCTGATAGCTTCTATTTGCGAAGAAGCACAACCTCCAGCTTTTCCCATTGTAGCAAAAAGCTCAAACAAACCGTATTCATCTTCATTAATAGTTACATAAAGATGACCACAGCCTGTTTCTATTCTAATAGTTTTACCAACAGTAGTTAAAGGTCTTTTCCTTGGTTTTTTTGATTTTTCATCACTTCTTACTTCTTTATTCTTTTCTTCAGATTTGTCATCTTTTTCTGAGATACCCAGATGTAAAATTCCTTCACGACTTTTATCTCTATATATAGTCAAACCTTTACACTTTAGTTTATAGGCAAGCTTATATGATTCTGCGACATCTTCTATTGTTGCTGTGCTTGGGAAATTAATGGTTTTAGAAACAGCATTATCTGTATATTTTTGGAATGCAGCCTGTATTTTAATATGCCAGATTGGTTCAATATCATGAGCGGTGACAAATATATTTTTAATAGATTCAGGAATTGATTCTATCTTTTTAAGACTTCCATTTTCGATGATTTTATCTATAATATTTTCATCAATTTCTGGAAATTTTGAAATTACACTTTGAAAATATGGGTGAAAATATTTTAATATGTTTGAATCCATAGCTTTTCTAGAATATGCAAGTGCGAATACTGGTTCTATCCCACTTGAAGCCTCAGCAATTAATGAAATTGTCCCTGTGGGAGCAATTGTAGTTAAAGTAGCATTTCTAAGTTTTATATTTTTCTCAGAATAGATAGATTTATCCCAATTTGGGAAAACTCCCCTTTCTTCAGCAAGCTTTTTTGATGCTTCAAGAGCATATTCATAAATTTTTTTCATTAGATTTTCAGCAGTCTGTACAGCTTTATCACTATTATATGGGATCCCAAGTTTAAAAAGCATATCAGCGAAACCCATAACTCCAAGACCAATTTTTCTATTTCCCTTTGTCATTTTTTCAATTTGTGGCAAAGGATAATTATTTTTATCTATGACATTATCTAAAAATCTAACCGATAATACAGTTGTTTTTTCAAGTTTTTCCCAATCAATTTCATAATTTCCATCTTTTTCTTTTAGAATATTATTTAAATTAATAGAACCTAGATTGCAGGATTCATAAGGTAAAAGAGGTTGTTCACCACAAGGGTTTGTAGACTCAATTTCGCCAATTTTTGGGGTTGGATTTTTTCTATTCATTTCATCAATAAAAATTACTCCAGGTTCTCCAGTCTTCCACGCACTTTCGACTATGAGTTCAAAAATTTCTTTTGCAGATTCTCTTGCTACTACTTTTTTTGTTCTTGGATTTATAAGATCATATTCCATATCCTTTTCTACTGCTTCAAGAAATTTATCAGAAAGTGCAACAGAGATATTAAAATTTGTAAGTTTTGTTAGATCGTTTTTATATGTTATAAACTCTCTAATATCGGGATGGTGGACAGATAAAATACCCATATTGGCACCTCTTCTTTTTCCACCCTGTTTAATCGCATTTGTAGCAGCATCAAATACTTCCATAAAGGATACTGGACCTGATGATACCCCTGCTGTAGATTTAACAATATCATTTCTAGGTCTAAGTCTTGAGAAGGAAAACCCTGTTCCACCTCCAGTTTTGTGAATAATTGCAGCATATTTTACTGCGTCAAATATTTCATCTATAGAATCTCCAACAGGTAAAACAAAACAAGCAGAAAGCTGCCCTATATCTGTTCCAGCATTCATAAGAGTAGGAGAATTTGGAAGAAAATCCAGGGATGTCATCAACTCAAAAAATTTATTTTCATATTCTTCTATATTTGCATCTGGATTATATATTTTTTCTGCAGAAGCTATATTTTTAGCAACTCTTTTGAACAAACCTTCGATTGTCTCAATTGGTTTGCCATCCTTATCTTTTAATAAATATCTTTTTTCAATTATAATTTTTGCATTATCTGTCAAATTAAGCATTAAACCCCCCAATTTGTTTATAAGATCATAGATATCAAAGAGTATAAATAAAAATTTAATTTCTTCAATTTTTTATTTGTTTTAATCTTTTTATGATTTTCAAAATTATAGAATAATATTTTCATAAAAGAGTACTTAATTTAAATTTACATAATTTAAGACTAAGAATTTAATATAAAGTAATAGTCTTTAGGTAAGATTATATAGATTTTAAAAGGTAATTTTAACAATATTTTGCAAAAATAAAATTATTTGTTATCTTAATAAAGAAGAGATAAAAAGAAATAATAAATTATTTGTATCATTTTTTTACATTTTATTGATATTAAATAAAAAATGTTGAGGGATTTTGGTGCATAAAAAAGTTCTTGTAGTCGATGATGTTTTAGTTATTCTTGATTTTGTTAAAATGGTTTTAGAAATGAATAATTATGAAGTAATTACATGTTTAAATGGATATGAAGCAATAGAGCATGTTAAAAGCGATAGTAATATAGGTCTTATATTATTGGATTTAATGATGCCCGAAATTTCTGGTTGGGATACATTAAAAGAGATTCGAAAAATTAAAACAAAAGAACAGCTTCCAGTTATAATTTTTACTGGAAATGTTAAAGAAAGAGAACAACTTGAAAATAATCCTCTCAAAAATGAAATTATTGATTTTATATTAAAACCAGTATCTTATGAAGATTTAATTAAAAGAATAGAAATTGTTGCAAAATCGTGGTGAAAATAGAATACAAATTTGACAAAATAAAAAAAAATAATATAGATTTTTATATATAATTAAAAGGAGTTTTTAATGGAATTTCAGCAAATCATAGAAATCCATGAAAAAGAGAAAGAATTAAAAGAAAATCTTCAAAAATTCATAGAAAAAAAGAAAAATGAGTATAACTTGATAGATCAATATTATAAAGATAAACTCGAAGCACTAAAAAAAAATCTTGACAAATTTGCTGAAGAAAAAGAAAAAGAGATTAAAACAAAAGTTGACAATGAAATAGAAAAAATGGAAAATGAGACGAAAAATGTTATTAAAAAACTTGAAATAGTTGATAAAAATCTTATAACTAAAGCCATAGAATATGTTAAAGAGGAGTTTTTTAAAGAATAATCTTATAAAATTTTTTATGGTTTATAATTTTTTAATATTTATATATATTTTGGAAGGTGAATATGCCTGTAAATAAGGTAAAAAAAACAAATCTTATTGTTCATAAATCAGAATATAACGATATAATAAATAAACTTCAAGAGTCGGGAATAATTCATATAGATGAAGAAATTTTAGAAAAAATTGAAGAAAATATAGAAAAAGCAGGAAATGAATTAGGTTTAAATAGGCAGGAGATTAAAACAATCGAAGATGATAAGCAAAAAAACTATATTTTGATAATAGATAAACTTTTTGAAAAAATAAAAAATATAATAGTTGAATTTGAAGATAAAGAAAAACAGGATTTGTTAAATAACTTCTGTAATAAAATTGAGGTATTTACAAAGACTGAATATGATAGGCTTATAGGTGATTTTAATTATGATAAAATTCTTTTAGAAATAAATGATCTTTTAGAAAAAGAAAAGAGATTATCAAATGATATTGAGAAAGATAAGGCAAGAATAAATTCTCTTATGCCTGTATCAAATTTAAATATTCCTTTAGAATACTTAAAAGATTCTGAAAATTGTATTATTAAGCTTTTTGAAATATCCCGACTTCAATATAAAAAGTTTATTGAAGAGCTTGAAAGATTGGATGAAAAAAAGATCTATCAGCTTTATTTTATTTCAGAGTATGAGAACAATATCTTCTTTATTGTTATATCTCATAAGGATATATTCCAGAATATCTTTCAGCTAATCAAAAAACATGGAGGAGAGGAGTATTCTTTAGCTGAGCAGGATAAAACAATTGCTGAAAATATTTCATTATATCAACAGAAAATAGATCAAAATCTTATTAAAATAAAAGAGATTCATAATACTTTATTAGAGATAATCGAAGTTTATGGAAAATCAATAAAAGCATTTTATGATGATATTTTTGCTAAATTTGCTAAAGAAAAAGTTGAACAAAAGTTTGTATCTACAGAGAGTATAAAATTTATAGTAGGGTGGATTTTAGAAAAAGATATTGATAAATTTAATAAATTAATTTCTCAATTTAAGTTTATTGAATATTCTATTGAAGATCCAAAGCCTGAAGACGAGCCACCTGTAGAGTTAAAAAATAAAAAAATTGTTCAACCTTTTGAATCTTTAACAGAACTTTATTCAATACCAAAATATAATGAAATAGATCCAACTCCTTTAATTGCACCTATATATCCAATTCTTTTTGGTATATGCTTAGGAGATGCGGGTTACGGGTTATTATTGTTTATTGGTTCATTATTTTTAATGAGACAATATAAGACGGAAAAATTAATAAAAGTCTTTTTTCAAGGCAGTATCTGGACTATTGTTTTTGGCGTTCTTACCGGAACATATTTTGGAACAAGGCTGGATCTTTTAGCAAACACAGCTCCTAACTTAACGGCTTTTATAAGGAAGATGATCTGGTTTGATCCACTGGCAAATCCGATGAAATTGCTTGTGCTTGCTTTACAAATAGGGATTTTTCAGATGTCCTGTTCATTTTTGATAGCTTTAATAACTCAAATAAAATCAAAAGAATATTATAAAGCTTTTACACAAACCTTAGCATATTTTTTGATAACCATAGCAGGCTCCTTATTGGTAAGTACGATGTTTGGTTTTGTCTTACCTTCAAATGTAAAAACAATCCTTTCTATAATTTGTGGTATTTCTGTTTTTTCTCTTGTAATTTTTAGTGCTAATAACGAAAAATCTGCTTTTGAAAAAGGTATTGGCAAATTTTTTGCTGTTTACAATATTGCGGGTATTATGGGTGATATCCTGTCTTTTTCAAGACTTTTAGCATTAGGTTTGTCTACAAGTGTTATTGCTATGGTTGCAAATATTACAGCACAGATCGTTAGAGGATCAAAATTTAATCCTATAACATGGGTTTTATCACTTATTCCTTTGTTAGCCTTACATGGTATAAACTTTCTTTTAGGATTACTTGGTGCTTTTGTTCATTCAATGCGTCTTCAGTTTGTAGAATTTTTTAAGAATTTTTATGAAGGTGGCGGAAAGAAGTGGATGCCTTTTAAAAGGATCCACAAGTATTCAATAATTGTAAAACAATGAGTTTATTTAATATATTTTTATATAGAAAGAAATATTATATTAAATGAAAAATAGTATTATTTTCCATTTTGAAAAATAAGGAGGATTAAATGGGTTTTACTTTAGCAATTGCAGGAGCGGCTATTGCGGTTATTCTAAGTGGTATAGGCAGTGCTATTGGCATCATGATTGCTGGAAGAGCAGCAGCAGGTTCTCTTTCCGAGGATCCAACTAAATTTGGTAAATTTTTACCTCTTGTTGCTTTACCAGGAACACAGGGTATTTATGGATTTATAATTGGATTTTTGATCTTCTTAAGATTAGGTATTATTACAGGTACACCAAATGAAATGATAACTTTTGATAGAGGTCTTCAATTTATATTTGCTGGCTTACCTATTGCATTTGCGGGACTCTTTTCAGCTATTTACCAGGGTAAGGTATGTGCTAGTGGTATTAACCTTGTTTCCAAACAACCAACAGAAACTGGTAAAGCTCTTACAATGGGCGGTCTTGTAGAATTCTATGCTATTTTAGGATTACTTATTTCAATCTTCTTCGTTCTATTTATTAAACTATAGTTTTAAAAATAAAGTTTTGAGTCATAAATTTTTAGTTTTTATAAATTAAAAAGAGGGAATATGGGATTTTCCGAGATAATCTCTAAACTGATTTCTGATTATGAAGCTCAAAAAAAGCAGATAGAAAGAGAGTGGGATGATAAGATTCAAAAGAGGAAAAAAGAAATAGATAGCCAGATTGAATCAATCTTTGATACAAAAGCTAAAGAGATAGAAAGACAGATTGAAGAAGAGCATCATTCAAGATTCTTAAATGCAAAGCTTCAACAAAAAAATTTAGTGCTTAAAAAGAAAAGGCAAATTATAGACGAAATTTTCGAAGAGGCTTATAAGCAGATTTGTGAAATGGATGATGAAAAATACTTTGGCACACTTTTATCTCTTATTGAAAAATATTCTGAGAATAAACAACAGATTATTTTATTATCAGAAAAAGATTTTTCTAAATATAAAGATAAGCTAAAGAAGAAACTAGAAGAAAAGAAACTAAAGTTTAAAGATATTCTTTCTTCTGATAAGCTTAAAAATGGTCTTATATTATATGATGATGAGAAAAAAATTGAAACAAATCTATCTTTTGAATCAATAATGAAAAGAAAAAAAGAAAAATTAGAAAACCATATAGGGAAGATATTACATGTTATCTAATATTAAATTGAAAGATAGTTCTGAATATGTCTACCTAAGCTCTGTAATTAAATCAAAAGAAAAGCAATTTCTCTCTGATGGCGATTTTATTGAAATGTTGCAACAAGATTTTTCAAAGTTTTTTTCTATACTTGTTGAAAAAGGTTATCATCTTCATGATGATAAAGAAAATATATCTTTTGAAAAGTTATATGATTGGGAGATATGGCATATTTATCATCTTATAGATGAACTTTTAAACATATCAGGATTAAATTATCTTAAACCCTTGTTCTATTTACAAAATGAATGTATAAATATTAAACTTATCGGTAAGAAACTGCTTTTTAGACAGGGTGATTTTAATCAGGTCAGTGTTGAAGATTTAAATGATGTGCCTTTGACTTCTTATACTATTCATACCAAGTCCGAAATTCTCTCTTTTTTCAAGGACTTTTTGGCTAATGATGACTTTTTAAATAAATATTTAAATGACGAAATCTTTTCAGAGTTAGCAAAAGAATTAATAAAATATAGTAAGGAAAATATTAAAGATGTAGAAAAGGATAATCTTACTGGTTCAAAATTAGATATTTTGATAGATAAATTTTATTTTTCTTTTATTAAAAATATTGTTAAAAAGACCAGTTCTGAATTTCTGGTATTTTTTTATGATATATATTCGGCTCTTATCAATGTAAAAAATAGTTTAAGACTTTATTTTGAAAAAAAAGATTTTTTTGATTTTGAACCTTTCTATATCGAATCTGCGTATTTAAATAAAGAAATTTGCAAATCTTTTTTTGAGATGAAATTTGAAAAGGTAAGTTCTATTTTAATTGACAATCCTCTTTCTTCTGAAATTTCAGAAATGGTTGAAAATGTTATAAAAGATAGGAATCTTTCTATTGTTGAAAAATGGATAGATGATATTTTAACTTCATTTATTAAAGAAAATATGAAATCAGCATTTTTTAACTTTGAAAATCTTTTTGCTTATAAATGGGCTAAGGAGATTGAATTAAAAAATATAAAGATAATATATGTTGGAAAGAAGAATAATTTGCCTAAAGAAATGGTAGAGAAGTTAATTAGAAAAAGTTATGTTTCATAAATAATTAGAGGAAATTAACCAGAGGAAATTAAATGGCAGAAGTAGAAAAAAACCAGATTGCAGTCATTGGCGATAAGGATTCAATACTTGGTTTTAAATCAATTGGTTTTGATACATATGAGGTTACAAAAACTACTGAGCAGGAAATTAAACAGTTTGTAATAGCAATCCTAAGAAAGAATTATAAAATCGTATATATCACAGAAAATTATTTTATAGTTTGTGAAAAAGATATAGATGAATTTTTAAAAAACAAAGCTTATCCTATCGTTACTGTTATACCTACAACAGCAAGTGACAAAGATATTGCTTTTGAATCTATGAAAAAACTTGTGGAAAAAGCTTTGGGTGGTTCATTTTTCTGATTCGTGGAGGAATAGATGAAAACAGGTAGAATAATAAAAGTAGCAGGTCCTTTGATTATTGCGGAAGGAATGGAAGAGGCGAATTTATTTGATGTTGTAAAAGTTTCTAAAATGGAGCTTATTGGTGAAATAATCGAAATGCGAGGGGATAAGGCTTCCATCCAGGTTTATGAAGAAACTTCTGGTATAGGGGTTGGAGATCCTGTTTATTCACTTGGAATGCCGCTTTCTGTAGAACTTGGACCTGGACTTATTTCAAAAATTTATGATGGAATTCAAAGACCTCTTGATCTTATAGCTGAAAAAGCGGGAGATCTGTTAACAAGGGGTATTTCCGTACCTGCAATAGATAAAAGTATTAAATGGCATTTTTATCCTTTAGTAAATAAGGGGGATGAGGTTAGCGGAGGAGATATAATTGGCTATGTTCAGGAAACAGTTTTAATCAAACATTATATTATGATTCCTCATGGTGTTGAAGGTGTTATTGAAAATATAACTGAAGGTGATTTTACAGTTGTTGATCCAGTAGCTGAAGTTAAAAATAAAAATAATGAAAAGATTAAAATACAGATGTTGCAAACCTGGCCTGTTAGAAAACCAAGACCTTACAAGGTAAAGAAAAATCCAACTGAGCCGATGCTTACCGGACAAAGAGTAATAGATACTTTTTTCCCTGTTGCAAAAGGTGGTACAGCATGTGTTCCTGGTCCTTTTGGTTCTGGAAAAACTGTTGTTCAACATCAGCTTGCAAAATGGGCTGATGCAGAAGTCATTGTTTATGTTGGTTGTGGTGAAAGAGGAAATGAGATGACTGATGTTCTTTTAGAGTTCCCAGAATTAAAAGACCCTAAATCTGGCGAGCCTCTTATGAAAAGAACGATTCTTATAGCCAATACCTCAAATATGCCAGTTGCAGCAAGAGAAGCTTCGGTTTATACAGGTATTACTCTGGCAGAGTATTTTAGAGATATGGGATATTCTGTCGCTTTGATGGCAGATTCAACAGCAAGATGGGCTGAGGCTATGAGAGAGATGTCGGGGCGTCTTGAAGAAATGCCAGGAGAAGAGGGATATCCTGCTTATCTTGGAACAAGAATTTCTGAGTTCTACGAAAGAGCAGGTAAGGTAATCACATCAGGTAAAAAAGATAAAGAAGGATCTTTAACAGTTATTGGAGCGGTATCGCCTCCTGGTGGTGATCTTTCAGACCCGGTTGTTCAGGCTACACTTAGAGTTGTAAAAGTTTTCTGGTCGCTTTCTGCAAATCTTGCTTATAAAAGACATTTTCCTGCAATAGATTGGCTTACTTCATATACATTATATGACAACAATATAAAGCAATGGCTTATGAAAAATGTAGCTAATGATTGGCCAGAAATGAAAGTAAGGGCAATGACAATATTACAAAAGGAATCTGAACTCGAAGAAATTGTAAGACTTGTTGGACTTGATGCACTTTCGGCTGAAAATAGACTTTTTATGGATACCGCAAAATCAATTAGAGAAGATTATTTACATCAAAATGCTTTTCATGAAGTAGATACATATACAAGTTCAAAAAAATCTTATCAGATGCTTTCAGTTATCCTTTTCTTTCATGATGAGGCGATGAAACTTGTAAAATCAGATATACCAGTAAAAGATATAATAAGTCTTGAAGTTAAAGAAAAAATTGCCAGAATGAAGTATATTGATGAAAAAGAAATAGATAAGATAGTTAGCATAAAAGATGAAATAATTGATCAGATGCAAAAGTTAAAAGACAAATATACAATTTAATTCTTATAATTTTCTGAAGGAGCATTTCATGATTAAAGAATATAAAACAATTTCTGAAATTGTTGGACCTTTGATGCTTGTTAAAAATGTTGAAAATGTAAAGTATGAAGAACTTGTCGAAATAGAACTTCAAACTGGTGAAATAAGAAACGGAAAAGTTCTTGAAGTCAATAAGGATATGGCATTAGTTCAACTTTTTGAAGGTGCAAGAGGAATAAATATAGGACAATCTAAGGTTAGATTCTTAGGTAAAGGAGTTGAAATTGCTCTTTCCGAAGATATGCTTGGTCGCGTTTTTGATGGACAGGGAAGACCGATTGATGGAAAAGAGAAGATATTGCCCGAAGTAACAAAAGATATAAATGGATCTCCAATAAATCCTTATTCAAGAGATTATCCTAATGAGTTTATTCAAACTGGTATTTCAACGATAGATGGTCTTAATACTTTGGTTAGAGGACAAAAACTTCCAATATTTTCAGGTAGTGGTTTACCTCACAATAGATTAGCAGCTCAGATTGCAAGGCAGGCCAAGGTACTTGAAAAAGAAGGAGAACCAATAACTAAATTCGCAGTAGTCTTTGCGGCAATGGGAATAACATTTGAAGAAGCCCAATTTTTTATAGAGGACTTTCAGAAAACAGGCGCTATAGAAAGAACGGTTCTTTTTATCAATCTTGCTAATGACCCTGCAATAGAAAGAATATCTACTCCAAGGCTTGCTTTAACAACAGCTGAATATCTTGCTTTCGATAAAGGGATGCATGTCCTTGTTATTTTAACAGATATGACAAACTACTGCGAGGCTTTAAGGGAAATCTCAGCAGCAAGGCAGGAAGTTCCTGGAAGAAGAGGTTATCCTGGATATTTATATACAGACCTTTCAACTATATATGAAAGAGCAGGTAGAATAAAAGGTAAAGAAGGTTCTATAACACAGATACCCATTCTTACTATGCCAGAAGATGATAAAACTCATCCAATTCCAGATTTAACAGGATATATAACTGAAGGACAGATAGTATTTTCCAGAGCACTCCATCGAAAAGGTATTTATCCGCCAGTTGATGTTTTACAAAGTCTTTCCAGATTAAAAGATAAAGGTATAGGAAAGGGTAAAACAAGAGAAGATCATGCAGATGTATTCAATCAGCTTTTTGCATGTTATGCATCGGGTCTTGAAGCAAGAGAACTTGAAGCTATTCTTGGACAGGCAGCTCTTTCGGATTTAGATAGAATTTATTATCAATTTGCAGAAGAATTTGAAAAAAGATATATAAATCAAGGAGAATATGAAAATAGAACAATATTTGAAACACTTGATATGTCCTGGCAATTATTTAAACTAATCCCAAAAGTAGAATTAAAAAGAATAAGAGATGCATACTTAGAAAAATATCTTAAATAAAGAAAATTTATATACAATATAAATAGATATTTCAACGATTTAAGTATTAATTAAAATAAAGAAAAGAAAGAAGATTATAAATAAAATGGTATGGATATAAGGTTTTAGATAAAATTTATAAGATATAACATATAAGATTATAGGATTAAGAGGAAAAGATGGAGATAAAAGTTGCTGCAACAAGAATGGAATTGATGAACCTAAAAAAGAGGGTTAAGCTTGCCTATAAAGGTCATAAACTTTTAAAAGACAAGCAAGATCAACTTGTCAGAGAGTTTTTTTCTATTATAGATTCTTATAGGACTTTAAGAAAAGAGGTTGAGCAAAAGCTTAAAAAGGCATATGCAGCAATGATTCTTGCAAGAAGTGTAATGAATGATAGTGAACTTGAAAATGCCCTTTTTTTACCAGTTAAAAAGGTAAATCTTACCGAAAAACTTAAAAATGTTATGTCAGTTAAAATTCCAGTATTTCAAATATCAATAGAGGATAATGAGCAGTCTTATTCTAAAATTACAACAGCTGCAGATTTAGATATTGCAGTCGAAACTTTTGCTAAAGTTACTGAAGACCTCATAAAACTCAGTCAGGTTGAAAACGAGGTGAAACTTTTGGCTCAAGAGATTGAAGTTACAAGAAGAAGGGTAAATGCACTTGAGTATGTATTGATTCCAGAACTTGAGTCGGCAATAAGATATGTTACAATGAAAATAAACGAGATGGAAAGAGGAAATCTTGTTAGGATAATGAAGATAAAGGATATTGTTAGAAAAGAAAGAGGTTAGAAAGATAGTGAA
>DAOOKC010000032.1:0-17165 GCA_035385485.1 Exilispira sp. | reverse complement strand
AGGGGTACTTATATTAAATAATCTAACAAGCTCTTTTGTCCTTTCCTTGATTTTTTTAATTTGAATTATCCCTTTTTTGCAATATGGAATTTCATCGTATTCTTTTAATATTACATTATCATATAAGGAAAAATTTGGAACTGAGCCAAATTTTAATCTTTCCTCCGGAATATGAGATATTTTTAATTTAGAAATATCCTTTGTAGTTTTTGATTTTAATGATTTTCCCAAAAATTTGATTTCCCCTTTTTCATATTTCCGAAGGCCAACTATTGCTTCAATTAACTCTTTTTGTCCATTTCCTGAAACTCCCGCTACTCCCAAGATTTCACCTTCTTTTAATGTGAATGAAAGGTTTTTTACAGAATATAAACCTTTATCCCCTTTAACCCATAAATTATTTACAGAAAGAATATCTTTTTTATTTTTAGTATCACTTTTTTTATCTTCTTCTTTATCCTTTTTGTTGAATTCAAATAAAACATCTTTTCCCACCATCATTTTCGCAAGATCATTCTTATTTGTTTCTGAAGGATTTACTGAGTTTATTACCTTACCTCCTCTCAAAATTGTTATCTTATTACTAATTTTTAAAACTTCTTCAAGTTTATGAGAGATAAAAATTACACCAAGCCCATCTTGAACAAGTTTATTTATGGTAATAAACAAATTATCAGACTCCTGTGGAGTCAAAACAGATGTTGGTTCATCAAGAATAAGAAATTTAACCCCTCTTATTAATGCTTTTATTATTTCTACTTTCTGTTGTTGTCCCGCAGAAAGCTGCCATATTTTTGCCAATGGATCAACTGATAACCCATATTTTTCACTTATCTTTTCTATTTTATTTGCGAATCTCTTTTGAGGGTTTAAAAAAGGCGCTTCTTTCAGTCCAAGGCAGATATTTTCGCAAACTGAATGGTTTTCTATTAACATAAAATGTTGATGAACCATACCTATTCCATATGAAATTGCATCTTTTGGGCTTTTAATATTTACCATTTTATCATCTATTAAAATTTCGCCTTTATCTGGTTTATATATCCCGTAAATTATATTCATCAAAGTTGTTTTTCCAGCTCCATTTTCTCCCAAAAGAGCATGGACTTCAGAACAGTAAAAATCTATGCTAATATTATCATTAGCAATAACACCTGGAAATCTCTTACAAATACCTTTCAATGATAGCTTTTGCATCTATATTTCCCTGCTAATAAATTATTTTTATTTTTTTATTTTTTTCACTAAAATCAACCAATTAAGGATAATTAGCAATTAAGGATATTTATTGCATAAAAAATCATAATATTAGTGATATTGACAATAATAAAATGATTGAGAGGCTAAAAACCTCTCAATCATTAATTTCAAAATAAAAACTACTGTTTAGGTATATTACCTACCACATTTGAAACAAACCAATCAATATTCCATAGAATATCATAAGATGCTCTAGCTCCAGCAGGAATTTTTAAAATACCTTTATTATCCTTAATAGGACCTGTAAATGGGTCGAAAAGTACAGTTGCTTCTTTCATTTGCTCAATTCTTTTAATTATTAAATCATATATAGAAATTTTCCCTAATATAGGATCTGTTATATTAATTGCCTTCAATTGATCGATAAATTTTGGATTAATAATCTGACCATATTCTCCACCAACTAAACAAGCACCTTCTTTCATAAGCCACCAAAAATCTCTATTGTCCCATGTGTTTGTATAAATTCTTCTTAATATTTCTTCATACATAATACCCCAATCTACAAGCTGACCCGAAACAACCGTATCAGGACCAAATTTTTGCATTGGACTATAATGTGAAAAAACATATATTTGCTTTCCATTTTTAGTATGTTCCTCACCAACATCTACAACAGCTGTAGAATCTTCTGTAAATGCAAGGGCATCAACGCCTTCAGAAATCAAAGATTCAGCTGCTTCTTTAGCTTTCGCGGGATCATACCATGAAAAAAGCCATCTAACATAAACTTTTGCATTTGGATTTGCTTCTTTTACACCTAATGCAAAAGCATTTATATGCCTTATTACTTCTGGTATTGGTTGAGCTGCTACATATCCAACTTTGTTTGATTTGGTTAAAGCACCAGCCATAAGTCCATTTAAATAATATGCCTGATAGAGTTCAGCAAAATATGTGCCTAAATTTTTTTCTCTTTTATAACCCGAACAATGCATAAAAATTTTGTCGGGATATTTCTTAGCAGCAGCAACAGTTCCATCCATAAAACCAAAGCTTGTAGTAAAGACAATATCGCATTTTTCTTCATTGATTAATCTATCGATATATCTTTCTACATCACCTTCTGGAACACTTTCTATATATACAGTTTTTAGCCAGGGGAATTTACTTTCCACATATTTTCTTCCAATATCATGTGCGTTAGACCATCCATAGTCGCCAATTGGACCTACATAAATAAACCCCGCTTTCAATGTTTTTCCTGCTGTTTGAGCAGTATTTTGTGATTCTCCACCTTTAGCACAGGAAAAAAGAAGAAAACTGATAAGTAAGAAGATAGCGAAAACGAAAAATATTAAATTTTTTCTATTCATTCCATTCCCTCCTTCTTTGTTTAATTATATTTCCATAAATTAAATTATCAATAATTATATAAAAATTATGTAAAAAATTTTTAAAATATTTTTATTGATTCTTTTATTTTACAAACTTTGTTTTATTATTTTTATCAAGAATATTCAATAATTTTATCTTTTTATAGAAGGATTTTTTAAGAAGGATTTTTTATGAAAAATGAAAATATTTGTAGACTTCAAAACCTTATAGAAGTAGCTTCAAAAAAACGAAAGGCGGATTTAATTATAAAAAACGCTAATCTTATTAATGTGTTCAATGAATCTATTTTTACTTCAGATTTAGCTATTTACGATAATAGAATTGCTGGTATAGGAGAATATGATGATGGTGAAAAGGTAATAGACGCAAAGAATCTTTTTGTATCACCATCTTTTATAGACTCTCATATGCATATTGAAAGTACTAAACTAATACCATTTGAATTAGCATCCGCTTTATTACCACATGGTACTTCTTGTATTGTTTGTGATCCACATGAAATAGCAAATGTTTGTGGCATCGAAGGGATAGAATTTTTAATTAAAGGATCTCAAAATCTTCCAATCGATATATTTTTTTTAGCCCCCAGCTGTGTTCCCGCAACTTTTTTGGAAACAAACAAAGGGGTTCTTGATTTTAAAAAATTAATAAAACTTAAAAGATATAAACAGGTTCTTGGACTTGCTGAAGTAATGAATTATCCCGCAGTAATTGAATGTCAAAACGAAATATTATTTAAAATTAGTTCTTTTAAGGATATGATTATTGACGGTCATGCACCTTCTCTAACAAAAGAAAATCTTAATGCTTACATATCGTCTGGAATTTATTCTGATCATGAATGTACAACAAAAGAGGAAGCTTTAGAAAAACTTTCTAAAGGAATGTATATCATGATTAGGCAGGGTTCTGTAACCAAAGATCTAATAAATCTTGTTCCAATCATTAATGATAAGACAAAAAATAGAATTCTTTTATGCACTGATGATAAAGATCCTGATGATATAATTAATTTAGGACATATAAATCATTCGATAAAATTACTTATCGAAAATGGAGTACCTATACCCTTAGCCATCAAACTTGCATCGCTAAATCCATCGATCTTTTTTGGTTTTAAACAAAGAGGGGCGATAGCACCTGGATATTTTGCTGATCTTGTTATTTTTGAGGATATTTGTTCGATAAAATATGTTATAAAAAATGGAAAAATTGTTTTTGATCATGGAGTGAAAAACTTCAGCAATGATTCATCTTATATTCTTTCAAATATAAGCAAAAAAATTACAAATTCAATGAATTTCAGAAAATTTAATTTAGAAGAACTGAAGGTCAAAAATAGAGGTAAAAAAATTAGAGTAATTTCTATTAAAAATGATTCTGTAATAACAGAAGAAAAAATATTTGCTCCAAAAGTCCAGGAAGGATTTGTCATTCCAGATACTTCAAATGATATTATCAAAATTGTTGTTGTTGAAAGACATATGCGAAGTGGAAATATTTTTGTTGGATTTATAAATGGCTTTGGATTAAAAAAAGGTGCTTTTGCTTCTACAATTGCTCATGATTCTCATAACATTATAGCAATAGGAGAAAACGATGAAGATCTTTATAATTCAATAAATCATTTAAAAAATATCAATGGAGGAATTGCAATTTCTTATAATGGTAAGATAGTTGCAGATTTACCCCTTATTTACGCTGGTTTAATGTCGGATATGCATGTTCATGAAGTTGCATTAAGATACAATAATCTTAAAAAAGTTGCAAAAGAAGTTTGCGAGACAATTTTAGAGGACCCTTTTATGACACTATCTTTCATGACTTTACCTGTAATTCCAGACATTAAAATAACAGACAAAGGAATTGTAGATGTAAATAAATTTTCTTTTGTTGATCTTTTTGTTGACTAAATAAACTAATTTATAATTAGTCTTGAATTAATTTTATTTGCAAGCATAAAACTATTACTTTTGCATTAAAATATATCAATAAAATATATCAATTAATAATGTTTGAATCAAAGTTATTTCAATGTTTAAACACAATATTTTTATTTGAATATAGATATTGTTCATTTTTCTTCTTTAATAAAAGGTTCGCCAAGACTTGCAGGTGCACCAATATGTTTTAGCATACTTTGTTGTGCAGTAAGTATTAATACTAGAAGAGTTGATATATAGGGTAACATTAAAAGAAGACTTGGTGAAACACCAAGTGGTTGAAGCAGATATTGCAGTATATATATACCACCAAACAAATATGCTCCAAACATCGCTTTTAAAGGATCCCAATATGCAAAAATAGTTAAAGCAATAACAATCCAGCCTCTTCCACCCGTCATTCCTTCAACCCATTGTGGAATATATGCTGTTGAAAGATACGCACCCGCCATACCAGCAAAGGCACCACCAACTATAACAGATATATATCTATAAAGATTAACATTTATCCCTAAAGAATCTGCAACTTTGGGTGATTCCCCTACTGATCTTAAATTTACACCTAATTTTGTTTTAAAGATAAACCAGTATGAAATAAAAGTTAAAAATATAGAAATATAAAAAATCGGATCTCTTGAAAAAAGTATTGGACCTAAAAATGGGATATTCGAAAATAAAGGTATTTTTAATGAACTAAATCTTGCAGATAAAGGTAATCCTATGTAACTTCTTCCTATAACTCCACTCATACCAAGCCCAACCATTGTTAATGCTAATCCTGACAAGGTTTGTTTCCCTTTAAGTGTTATTGAAACAAATGCATGTAAAGAAGATAAAATTGCAGCTATTAGTATTGCCACAACAAAACCAAGCCACGGATTTGAAGTGGTATATGTCACACCAAAGGCTATTACCGCACCAATAGACATGAGTCCTTCAACACCAAGATTATATATTCCCGATCTTTCTGCTATAATTTCTCCAATAGTCGCTAGAAGTAGTGGAGTCCCTGCGACAAGCGTTCTTGATAATATTGAAATTAATAGATCCATAGTTCCCTCTTAAAAAATGTATAAAAAACTACTTATCTTTTTTTATTATCTTATAAATTTTAATTTAATTCTCATAACTTTTTTATTATCTTCTACTTTTTAATTTAATTCTAATAATTTTTTTATAAATTTTATAAAGCTAATTTTTTATGATTTTTCTTCTACTTTTTTATTTTTTTAATAATTTTTATTTTGTATTCTGTAAAGAAAATTCCAATTAAGGCTGAAAACAATATAAACCCATTAAATAGATTTATAGTCGCAAAAGGAAGTCTAAAACTGGTCTGAATTATATCGCCACCGACAAGAATTCCCCCAAAGAAAAAAGATGATAAAATTACAAGTAATGGATTTAAAAAAGCGAGCCAGGCAACAATAATTCCAGTATACCCATAACCCGAAGATATCTGATCGGGATAGGAAAGATGTTTGTGAATAGCTGCAACTTCTCCGACACCAGCAATGCCTGCCATCCCTCCGCTTATAATCATAATGATTAAAGAGACTTTTAAAAAATTTATGCCCGCATATCTTGCAGCATCTGGATTTTCACCTACGACTTTTATCTCATAGCCATATTTTGTTCTATTGATAAAAAAATATATTAAAATAGCTAAAATAATACCTAAAATCAAAGTTATATAATGAATTCTTGTTCCTTTAATAAAAGATAATGTGGCATTTGGAGGGAAATTATCTGTATATGGGAAACCATATTGCTGTTTACCTTTCCATGGACCATATATTAAATATTGAACAAATTGAGCTGCTATATAGTTTAACATTAAAGTAGATATTATATCATTAATCCCAAGTTTAGATTTTAGGTAAGCAGCAATCATACCCCAGATCGCCCCTCCAATAAAACCACCTATAAACATTAAAGGGATTATAAATCTAACTTTTGGACCCAAATTCAAGGCTATATAGGTTGCTATTGTTGCCCCTAAAAGAAGTTGCCCTTCGGCTCCTATATTCCAGAATCTTCCCTTAAAAGATAAAGACAACCCAGTTCCAATTAATAATAATGGAATCATCTTTGTTATTGTCTCTTTTAACCCAAAAGAACTAAAAAATGAACCTTTAAAAATTCTATAAATTGCATAAAATGGGTTAATTCCTTTGAAAGAAAAGATCAAACTTGATAAAAATATTCCTAAAACCAGAAAGCCAATATAGAGTAGTAGTTTTTTCTTATTGTCTATTGAAGTGTTTTTTTCAATTATTAGATTGACCATCAATCCCCCATTAATAATGATTTAAATATCTGCTGAATAATAGATAATTCAATTTCACAATTTATTTATTCTCCAATTATTTTAATTAAGACTCTTTTTGGCCTTTGTCCATCAAACTCACCATAAAATATCCTTTCCCATGGACCTAGATCTAATTTACCATCTGTTATCGCAACAACGACCTCTCTTCCCATTATCTGCCTTTTAATATGAGCATCTGCATTATCCTCGCCTGTTCTATTATGTAAGTATTTTTCTGGAACATATGGGACAATCTGATTAAGCCATCTTAAATAATCCTGATGAAGCCCGCTTTCATTATCATTAATAAATACACTTGCTGTAATATGCATCGCATTAACAAGACAAAAGCCATCCTTAACACCCGATTCAAAAACTGCTTTTTGCACCTCATCAGTTATATGTATTAATTCTTCTCTCTTTTTTGTGTTAAACCACAACTCTTTTCTAAAAGTTTTCATATCAAATCTATTATTCCTTTAACCAAAATTATTTTTAATTATCTTTATTATTAAATAGACTGAAATTAAATTAAATAATTAAGGAAAAAACCAAATCTCTTTTTCAATTCATAATATTCGCAGGGCACTTCATCATTTTCTACAATTTTGAATCTTGATTTTTCAGAAATAGAAATTACATCATGCCATATACCTCTTTTTAAGCAAATTGGCCTATCAAGTAAAAATACTTCAAATTCTTCGGGATTTTTATCTGCTAAAAGTATAAAGCTAATGCCTGATATAGGTTCAAAAGTCTCCATAGAATCTGGATGTCTTTCCAATCTTGTGGTAAAATGCCTGTCTATCTCATATATCGCTATTCTAAAACCACTTGATTTTTCTTTGAATAAAATTTCCCACCCTTCTTTGTTTTCGCCCTGAGAAAAATCTAAGATATATCCATATTTTTCTAAACTTTCTTTTTTTATATATTTTAATTCTTTCATATTTATTGATTTAACTCCTCCTATAAACTCAATTATTATTTAATTTTTTATTTTAATCTAATTTTTTATTTTATAATTTTAATTTCTAACCTGATTTTTTTGAAATTTTTTCAATTAATTTTTTAATTTTTTTCAAATTTTAGTTTTTTATAATTTTATAATATTAAAATTTCAATCTTATTAGTATTAATTTTACAATAATTTTTGAATTATATTTTTCCAGTTCTCATATCCAACTTTTGCTATATCTTTTTTTGAAGATGGAACAAATTTTTTATCTTCCTGATAAAATTTTTCCATATCTTTTAATGAATCAAAGCCACCTCTTTTAAAACCCGCCATAAGAGCAGCACCCATTGCTGTTGTCTCTATTACTTTTGGTCTTACAATTGGTATATTTAGCAAGTCTGATTGAAATTGGATTAGAAAATTATTAGCACTTGCTCCACCATCTACTTTTACAATATGAAGAGGCTGCCCACAATCATTTACTATTCCATCAAGTACATCTCTTATTGAAAAAGCTATCCCTTCAAGGCATGCTCTGACTATATGTTTTCGTTCAGTATCTCTTGTTATACCATAAATAAGTCCTCGAACATCGGGTCTCCAGTATGGCGCACCAAGTCCGGTAAATGCTGGAACGAAAATAAGCCCTTTGGACTGCTCTGCTTCAAGTGCGAGGACTTCGGTTTCAGCTGAATTCTCTATAATTTTCAAGTTGTCTCTTAACCACTGTATTGCAGCACCTGCTATAAAAACTGAGCCTTCTATTGCATAAAAAGGTTTACCATTCATTACCCAGGCGATTGTAGTAATAAGATTATGCTTCGAAACTACAGGTTTTTCACCAATATTGACTAAAATAAAGCTACCGGTTCCATAGGTGATTTTCCCTTCACCAAAATCAAAACAATTTTGTCCAAAAAGAGCAGCCTGTTGATCACCAAGTATTCCAGTAATAGGGATATCTTCACCTAAAACAATCTTATCTAAAATTCCAAAATCTGCATTACTGTCGCATATTTCTGGTAAAGAATCTTTCGATATCCCAAAATATTCTAAAAGTTCATCATCCCAATCCAGAGTATGAATATTATATAACATTGTTCTGGAAGCATTTGAATGATCAGTTTTGTGAGATTTCCAGCCCGTTAAGACGGCAAGCAGCCAGCTATCTATTGTCCCGAATGCCAATCTTTTTTCTTTATTAGCCTTTTTTACTTCATCAACATTCTCTAAAAGCCATTTAATCTTAGTAGCTGAAAAATATGGATCTATAACAAGTCCCGTTTTTTCTCTTATTTTATCTTCCAACCCCTCTTTTTTCATTTGTTCACATATAGGTGCTGTTCTTCTACATTGCCATACTATAGCATTATACAGTGGTTTACCTGTTTTTTTATCCCATGCTACTACAGTTTCTCTCTGATTTGTAATACCTATCGCTATAATAGAAGAAGGGTCAATATCAGCCTTTTCCACAGCCCTTTTTATAGTTCTAAGTTGAGTTTGAGCAATTTCTTCTGCATCATGTTCGACCCAACCTTTTTCAGGGTATATCTGTCTAAATTCTTCCTGAGCCACAGAAACAATATTACCTTTTAAATCAAATATAATAGTCCTTGAAGATGTAGTGCCTGCATCAATCGCTAAAATGTACTCTTTACCCATTTTTTTCTCCCTACAATTTTTATGAAAATGAATTAAATCAAATTAACAAATAATTTTAATATCCTATGATTTTTATTAAAATCTAAATTAACCAATCATTTAGTACCAACTATCTAGTTTAATTTTATTCAATTCTTTCATTAATTCAATAAATTATTAAATAATTTTTAATAATTTCTGGCAAAATTTTTTGTTGCTAATTTTCTAAATTTTTCTAACATTTTACAAAAAGAAGAATTAAATATGATACAGTTAATTATAGGTCCAATGTTTTCTGGTAAAACGACTGAACTTTTAAGAAGATTAAAAAGAGCTATGATTGCTGGGAAAAAGGTTATTCTTTTAAGACCAGTTATTGATACACGTGAAACAATTACACATGATGAACTAAAATCCACAGGAAATATCCCACAAATATCATTATCTGATTTAAATGATTTTGATATAGATTCATATGATTATGTTGGAATTGATGAAGGTCAATTTTTTAAGAATTTAAAAGTCAATGTTAATAAATGGGCAAATAATGGGAAACATATTATTGTTGCTGGTCTAGATGCCACAAGCGAATTAACTCCTTTTGAAGAAATACTTCAACTTATTCCTTTTGCCGAAGAGGTTACAAAATTAAATGCTGTATGTGTAAAATGCGGATCTGATTTTGGTGCTTTTACAAAATTTGTTGGGCAGGAAAAGAAAGACAAAATATTGGTTGGTGGTAAAGGACTTTATGAGGCTAGATGTCGAAAATGTTGGGATAAACCTTAACATTAATACCTTAAGATTAATTAAGATAAAAATTAATTAAATACAAAGTAAGTTTTTTAGGTTAATTGTTTAATATTTTATAAAAATTGAAAAATCAAAATTTTAAAAGGGGAGTAGCATGAATGTATTAGTATTGAATTGTGGTTCTTCTTCTATCAAGTACCAGGTTATTTATATGCAAAACGAATCTTTACTTGCTAAAGGTTTGGTAGAAAGAATTGGCGGAGAAGAAACTATTTTTAATTATCAAAAAATTGGTTCTGAAAAGATCAAAAATGTTGCACAAAATATAAATTATGAAAAAGCGATAAGCATTATCCTGAATACAATCTGTGACAAGCAAATAGGTGTTCTTTCTGATATTCATGATTTAAATGCAATTGGTCATAGAGTTGTTCATGGTGGAGAATATTTTTTTGATTCTCAACTAATTACAGATGAAGTTGAAAAAAGAATAGAGGAATGCATAGATCTTGCTCCACTTCATAATCCTGCAAATCTTGAAGGAATTAAGATCCTTAGAAAAATGCTTCCTGATGTTCCAAATATTGCTGTTTTCGATACTGCTTTTCATCAAACGATGCCAAAAAATTCATTTATTTATGCTTTACCTTATAATCTATATAATAAATATAAAATAAGAAGATATGGTTTTCATGGTACTTCTCATAAATATGTTGCCGAACAAGCTGCGTTAAAACTTGGAAAACCATTAAATGAATGCAATTTGATAACCTGCCACCTTGGCAATGGTTGCTCAATAACAGCCATAAAAAATGGTATATCAGTCGATACTTCAATGGGCTTTACTCCACTTGAAGGATTGATGATGGGCACAAGATGTGGCGACATAGACCCATATATTGTTTTATATCTTATGGAAAAAGAAAATCTTTCAATTGAACAGGTTAATTCGCTTATGAATAAACAATCGGGATTACTTGGAATATCAGGCATCTCTAATGATATTAGATTAATTTGGGAAGAAGTTAAGAAGGGAAATGAACAGGCACAACTTGCTACAGATATGTTTATTTATAGACTAAGGAAATATATAGGTTCTTATATTGCAGTTTTAGGTAGAGTTGATGCAATTGTCTTCACTGCTGGTATTGGTGAAAATGATGAACATGTTAGAGAAAAAGCTCTTATTGGTTTAGAAGAGATCGGAATTTCGATAGATTTAGAAAAGAATATTGAGCTTAATAGAAAAGAAGGAGAAATATCTAAGCCCGAATCAAAGATTAAAGTATTTATTATACCAACAAATGAAGAGCTTGCTATTGCTAAAGATACTAAAAAGATTGTCGATTCAATTAAATAATTTCATTAATTTTGATTTAATTAATATAAAAGCAATAATTTGAAATAAGATTGCTTGACAGAAATTATTATTATATTATTTTTTTTATGTAAGCGCGAGTAGTTCAGTGGTAGAACATCAGCCTTCCAAGCTGATTATGTGGGTTCGATTCCCATCTCGCGCTTTTTTTATTTTCCAATTCTTATTTTCCAAGACAAAATTTACTAAAAATGCTATTAAATACTTCTTCTGAGTATTCTTTTCCTGTTAATTCATTTATCTTTGAATATGCATTTTTCAAACTTTCTGCTGCAATATCGAATAATCCTTTATTTTTATATGAATCATACGCATCCTTGATATAGTTTAAAATCTGTTCCAAAAGCACTTTTTGCCTTATTGTTTGAATAAAAAAATAATTTTCATCTTCTTCTTTTTCTGATTCAAAAACTTTTTCTAGTTTGTCTCTTAAGAATCTTTCTATAAAGTCTATATTATAATTCATTTCAATAGATATAGGAATAATTTTTTCTTTATTTTCTATTAAAAACTCTTTTAATTTTTGATCATTGCATTTTTCTATTACAAATTCAATTATTAATTTATTTTTATCTATAAATTTATCATCTTCTTCATTAATTTTATCAATACTTTCTCTTGCTAATATTAAGTCAATCTTATTTAAAGCAATAATAATTTTTTCATAATATTTCTTATAAATTTCAATAATTTTATCATCTAAAAAAGAATCAACTGAAATTAGAAAAATTATTAAATCTGCTTCAGAGATAAGTTTATTTACCCTTTGAATTCCAATTTTTTCAATTTTGTCTTCTGAATCTCTTATACCTGCAGTATCAAATAAAGATATATGGATGCTTCCTAAAATAAGTTCTGACTCAATATAATCTCTTGTCGTGCCATGGATATCTGAAACAATAGATCTATCTTCCTTGAGGAATGTGTTGAATAAAGAAGATTTTCCACTATTTGTTGGACCAACAATTACCACATTGGATTTGGAGTGAAGTTTAATACTACTATCGGAATTTTTTAAAATCTTATTTATTTCATCTAGTAAATAAGAAAAGTCCTCATCTATAGATTTTAAGTAAAAATCATCTAATTCAAAATCATCTTCGGGATATTCAAGACTTGCTTCTAAAAAGGAAGAAATATTTAATATTTTATCTTCATATATTTTTAATTTTTCTGAAAATTCCTTACCAAGGTTTTTCAAAGAGTACTCATATGATTTTTGAGTTTCTGAATTAATAAGATTATTTATTGCTTCAGCCTGAATTAGATCCATTTTCCCATTAATTACAGCAAGTTTTGTAAATTCTCCAGGTTCAGCTTCTCTATAACCAAGAGAATCTAAAAGATTAAAGACTTCTTTTACTATAAATAAAGAACCATGCAGATGTAATTCAACTGTATCTATTCCACAATATGAATTTTTTCCTTCAAAATAAATCAAGATACAATTATCTATTAATTTAGTCTTCTCATTATTTTTATAAAGTTTTACTAAAGTTGCTAATCTTGGAACGATCTTTTTTTTATTTATAAATTTAGATATATCATCTATAATATTTTCTTTAGATATTCTTACAACAGCAATAGCACTTTTCCCATAACCTGAAGCAAGGGCATAAATTCCATTATTCATCTATTTCTAATCTTCTTTATTCAATTTTTCTATTTTGTAATTTATCTATTCTATAATTTTTTAAAAAATTTAATTATCTAATTTTTTAAGCAATTATATTATTCATAATTTTTTGCTCTTTTTTTATTTTTTTAAATTATTAATCTTATCAACTACTTTTTGATGTTTTTGTTATTAGATTTCAACATTATTCTTACTCGTTTATATTTAGAATTCCCTTCTGATTCTGTCATAACATCGGGGTCATTCTGTAAAGTCATATGAATAATTTTCCTTTCGTAAGAATCCAAAGGATAAAAAATAAAAGTTCTTCTTGTTCTTTTAACTTCCTCAGCCTTTTTTAATGCGACGCTTTTTAAAAAGTTATTTCTATGAACCCGATAATCTTTGCAATCAAGTATTATTCTTGGTTCAAATCCAAACTGCTTTTTCCCGACCAAATTTAATAATTCTTGAAGTGTTAAAAGAATTGAGGCATTATTTTTTGCAAAAAGTTGATCATTTGAAGTTTCTATTTTAACTATAAAATAATTATCATTAATTTGTGGTTCAAATACTTTTCCAGTTATAGAATAAAATTCAAAAACCTTTTCGAAAAATTCAGATGAAATTTTATATACTTCATCTTTTATGTCAGAAATATCAGCTTCGATAAATATTGTGGGAGGATTTTCTCTAAATATTGTAAGATTTAATTCCTGTTCGGTTTTTTTAAATTTTTCAATAGCAAGTTTTTTTGCCTCTTCTATACTATTTGCATTTATAAAAATTCTCTGTGGCATTAAAAATCTCCTCTTATTTTTTAGCTATTTCTAATTTTTTACCTTCAAATAATGAAATTAAAGATGTCTCTATTATAGATAAAAGGTTCAAACATGTCCAATAAAGGATAAGTCCACTGGACATATTGTAAAGAACAAAGAAAAACACAATAGGAAATAACCACATCATCATCTTTGATTGCATCTCCTGTTCTTTTGAAGATGCTACCTGTGATTTGGACTGAAAAATAGTTTGTCCTATTTGTGTTAAAAGCATTATAAAAGGTAATAACCTAATATCTGCGCCCAATAAAGGAATATTAAAAGGTAATTTGAATATCACATCACCAACAGAAAGATCTTTTATCCATAAAAATGAAGCACCCCTAAGCCCTTGATTGTACATCAAAGCGTTATATAACGCTATTAAAAATGGAAATTGTAATAAAAGAGGTAAACAACCCGATAAAGGATTGATTTTTTCTCTTTTGTATAGAGCCTGCATCTCAGTATTTGCTTTTTGAGGATTATCCTTATATTTTTCCTGTATTTCCTTTATTTGTGGATTAAGTTGAGAAATCTTCTTCATAGAAATTGTAGATTGCCTTGTTAGAGGGAAAAGCAGAGCTTTTATAATCAAAGCCAAAATAATGATTGAAATACCCCAACTTTTAAAAATTGAATAAAGCCAATTTAAAAGGTATTCAAAACCTATTACAATAGGATTCAAAATACCAAATCTATTAATTATATTATCAAAATCCTTATTATAACTTAGCAATAATTTTCTATCTTTTGGTAATGTATAAAAATTAAATTTATAGACATTATCTACAAGATCAATAGCATTTGCCTTTATATAAAAGGTTTGAGTATTTTCAGGATTTAAAAATATTATACCATTTGCATTGTTGGCATTAGCTTTTTCTAAGATAATAGAAAAATATAAATTTTGTATAGTAAACCAGTCAAAATCTGGGATTTGAGTATAACTTTTTTTTGATAATTTAATTGAATGGTACTTTTTAGCAAAACTATAAAAAGCCTCTTGTCTATTATTTTTGTTTGAAAGTATTTCTTTTGGACCTATCCTATCATCAAAAGAAAAAAGAGAAATATTTGTATCTATTTTAGGAATATTATTTTGAAGACCACGAATTGATATTGTTATCGAATATTTATATTTGTCAATTCTTTCTATGACTTTTTCAATTTCACATTCTTTTCCAGCTAAATCGATAAATTGCTTTTTAAAAATAATTTTATCCAGCTCAGCCTTTTCAACATTAAAATCAATAGGTTGAAGATATAATATTTCACTATCGGTTATTTTCAATAAATCAGTAGAAAAAAACATTTTATCTGAAGAAACAACAAGATTTTCATCTTTATCTAGAATTATTTCATTGAAATTTGCACCACTTGATGAGACTTTTGTAATAAAATTATCTTTTTTCAGTTCAAAAATTTTTATCTCTGAATTTTTAGAAGTAAGACTTTTATTTTGCAAATCTAAATTTTTTGAAAGAATTTCTAAACTTTGTGATTGTGAATTATTTTGGTTTAATTCTTCTTTTTGAGTTTCAACTTTTTGTTCTGTAGCAACTTGATTTTGGTTAACATTCGCATATTTTGGGTATATAAAATAATAATAGCCTATGATAAATAAGAAGGTAACTATCAAAAATATTATCTGATTTTTATCCATTTAAATCTCCCATATTAAATCATTAATTTAAATTTAAGCATTGTTAATTTTTTCTAATTTAATGTCAATTTAATTTTAATTTTTTTAATTTTTCCTAATTTCTAGTCAATTTATTTTAAGCCTTTTTAATTTTTTTGATTTTAAGTCAATTTAATTTTTATTTAATTTTTTCAATTTAAAGAAAGTAAAATTTTCGGGCAGAGGATCATAACCACCCTTAAAAAAGGGATTGCATTTTAGTATTCTTCTTAAACTTAAAAATGTTGCTTCAAAAAATGGATATTTAGTATATGCCTGTAAAGCATAAGAGGAACATGTTGGAATATGACGACAGGAAGGAGGTAAAATAGGAGAAATTAACAATCTATAACCCTTAATTATAAAGATAAAAAATGAATTTAAAATTTTATTTAAAATTTTGACAAATGAATGAAATAACTTCATTTGATGCATCAGAAAACAACCCGCCGTTTTCTTTAATAACTATAAAAGCATAACCACCTTTCTGAAATAAAAACCGATTTTGATAAATAATAGATCTTAGCCATCTTTTTTCTTTATTTCTTAATGTAGCAATGCCCAATTTTTTCGAAACAGAGATAGCATAACTAAATTCTTCTTTCCCAACAAAATAATAAAATTTGTATTTTTTTGTCTTATATACATTTCCAATAGAAAGAAGTTTTTTAATGGTATTTTTATTTTGAAGTCTTTTAATTTTTACCACTTTTTAGCTTTTTTATAATCTCCAACTGTAAGTAATTTTCTGCCATTTCTTCTTCTTCTTGAAAGGACTTTTCTTCCATCAGCAGTCTTCATCCTCGCTCTAAATCCATGTGTTCTTTTTCTTCTTAAATTATGTGGCTGAAATGTTCTTTTCATATATACTCTCCATAAATTAATTATTAATGATAAAAATACTAAAATATTATCCTATATTATGTGTTTGTTAAAATAATAAATAAAATCTCATAGTCAAGAAAAATTAAAATTTTGATTGATTTTTTTATTTTTAAAATTTATTATTCATTTACAAAGAAAAAATAATATTATACTTTAAATTTTACTTATAAAATTTTATTTAATGATTTTTTTAATAACTCCACAAAATTTTAATATAATTTTAATTTTATTGCTTTATTTTCTTTTTATAATTTTTATAATTTATTTTATTAAAAAAATAGTATCTTAAAGGATATATATGATAGATAAAAAAATATGGGATGATATAATTCAATATCTTGTCTCGAAAGATTTAATTAATGAAGTTGCTTATCATATCTGGATTAAAGATTTAGATGTTAAGTTCGATGACTCTAAAGTAATTATCACTTTTAACAATAATATTGCAAAAGAGAAATTTATATCTTCTTATGCCGATATTATAAAAAAAACATTATATGAATTTAATAAAGAAGAAATAACATATGAATTTTATACAAAAGAAGAAATAAATGAAAAAAACAGATCTTCTTCAA
>DAOOKC010000031.1:0-17685 GCA_035385485.1 Exilispira sp. | reverse complement strand
ATCTTTAGAAAAATTATCATTAGTATCATTTTTATTTTCATCTTCATTTTTAATTAAATTATCTGAATAATCTGCTAAATATTTATTTTCAATATCAGGTTTTGTTTCTTTTATACCGCAAAGTATAATAAAGCCTACAAGGCTTGCTAAAGCGTTTCCTAAAAAGATCATAGAAGTATATCTTTGGAAAAGAAAACCCGCTATCAAAGGACCGAAGGCAAAACCTGCATTTGCTGCCAGATAAACAAAAGAAAAAGATTCATTTCTATTTGATGGCTTTGTTACATCTGTAATTATTGCTGCAATAGGGACCTGAGTCATAGAAAGAAAAAGATTTGCAATTATAAGTAAGATGGCGACAATAACATTTCGTAATATGTTGAAATGATAAAGAACAAATATTGAAAAGATAATAATAATATATATAAAAAAAGAAGATAAAAGTATTATTCTTCTTCCAGTTTTATCGGAAATTCTTCCCGATACTATAGAAGCTGGAACAAACATTAAAGCTGAAGTTATAAAAAAAAGTGAGGTTATAGATGGTTCTATATGAAGTTTTTCTACTAAAAACAATGTCATGAATGGGTAGATAAAATTTCCCATTGAAAGTACAAAACGAACGATAGCAATTCTATATACTTCGCTTGATAGTCCTTTGTAAATCTTAAAGAAATTGCTCATATATGAAAATTAGCATAAAATTAAATTAATTAAATTAAATTATTAATTCTGCGTAGCAATTATTGAAACTTAATCTTTCTTTTATAATTTATTACAAACCTGTTTTAAACATATATTTATTATCTCCTACATAAATAGCATCAGGTAAATCGTAAAATATATTTTTATTATAAAAGATAAAGGTTTGATCTGAAAGAATTTTATAGCTATTATTTTTTGTAGGTATTATTAAATATTCATTTCCATCATCTAGTGTTATTGTTGAAAAATAGTCATAATTTTTTAATATAAAATATGATGGAAAAATAGATGAATTTTGACATTGGTAGATCCCTTCTTTTAATGGTAAAAGATAATTTATTTTCGAATTTAATTTTGTAAAAATAAATTGAGCTTTTGATTTAAAAACTAAAATTATTTTATCAGGTAAGATATATTTTATCATCTTATATTCATTATTTTCAACTGGTAAAAATTGATTTTGTTCAAAATAAGCAAATTTAGCATATCCACCTTTATAACTCAATATTAGATAATTGTTTTCAATTTTAATATTTATTAAACCATTATTAGATGCGTAAAAACCCTGGCAATTTTTTTTAATATCAACCGGTATTTCTTTTTCTTCAGGCATAATAAATTCTGGTTCATTGATATTGTATTTCAAATTAACATAAGATTTTAATATTTTAATTGCATAATCATATAGATATTGCTTTTCACCCCAATTATATGTATTAGATGCACATATTAAACCAATATTATAATTTGGTAATAGAAAAACTAAAACTCTGTGTGTTAAAAATGAACCACTTTTTGAAAGAACAGGTCCAATATAGGTTAAATTTATATCATTTAAGTACCATCCCATACTTGTCTCATATCCTTCTAAATTTAATTGATATTCATTAGAAGGCGATGAAATTAAGTAAATATATTTTTCTGGAATAATGTTTCTATTATCTTTTACTTTTTCCCTGCTTATTAAAAGAGAATAAAATTTGATAAGATCTGATAAAGATGATTTCATTGAAATTGAAGGAGATAATAACTCAATATCTGAATAAAGGTCAATTATTTCTGTTTTTGCAAAAAATAATGATTCATTTTTTAATTTTTTATTTGATATAAACGATGAATATTTCATTCCTATCTTTTTAAAAATTTGATCATCAATATAATTTTCAAATCCTTTATGGGTTATTTTTTGAATCAACAATCCTAAAACATCAATAATTATATTTGATTCGGTATATTTTGAATCTTCGTTATAGAATTGGTTAAGTCTTTCTAAATAATATTTTATATCATTATTAAAATCATATTTTTTCAATGATTTAGGCAAAAGAGAAATAAATCCCGTTCTATTTTTCAATATATTAATAATTTTCAATTGGCCAATTATATTTAAATTTTGATTTTTACTATTAAAAATTTCTGGCAAATAATATGATAAATTTTTTTCTAAATCTATTTTACCTTCTTCTTCTAATTTTAATAGTGATAAAAAAGTAAAATGTTGTGAAAGTTCTCCTATATAAAAAACTGTATTATCTTTAAAACTTTCATTATTAGCATTAATATATCCTCCAGTATTAGACCATATTTTACCTTTATCATCAAATAAAATAAAACCATATCCTCCTAATTTAGTAGATATATTTTCATCTATTAATTTATCTAAATGATTTTTAATTAAATTATCTTCTTTTGAAATATTTTTATGAAAATAGTTAAAAAATATCCCGATTGAAATAATTATTAAAAATATAGCTAATATGTTAATTATAATTATTTTAGTAGCTTTTTTAAAAAAATATCTCTTTTTAAACATAAATTAAAACCCCTTCAAAATTATATTTTATAATATTTTTTTATTCCACCTTTATTAATTGAATTAAATAATTTTTTTTTATAAATATAGATCAACATTTTTAATAGCATAATCAATATTATAATAGTTAATTCATTTTCATACTCATTCATAATATTTTTATTAATTAAATAAAATACTCTAATTATTCTTAATAAATATCGACAACAATAAAATTTATAATGTGCATTTTCTGGTTGTAATGTGCTTACCAATGCTGATACTGCCAAAAACTTAGATTTTAAATAATAATCTATCCAAAATATTTTAAATAATTTTCAGAAGCGTAATCATATCCTTTAACCATGGTTAAAATATATAAAATAAATAGTTTTATATAACTTTTATAATCTTTTTCAACAATAAATGAATCAAATATTGTTTTGATAATTTCACTTTTTGATAATGTTTTAAGCTGCAAATAGACACTTTCGTTAAAAAATAATTTTTGGGTATCTGCAAAACTCATTCCTGTAAAATCAGGAAATATTTTTTCTAAATAAAATTTTGAAAATTCATAAGCAAAAAATTCATCAAAATTAATATATAAAACATTTAATGTTATTGAAATAACCTGTTTTTTATCATTGGTATCAATTATTGGATTTACACTATATAATTTAGCATAAGATTCGTCAAATATTTTGATATAATTCAAAAATTCATCCTGATTTAAATAATTATATTCAATAATTTTATTAAAAATTTCATTTTCATTATAAAAAATATGAGCTGTTTCATGTAAAATAATTTGATAATTTTCATATAAATTATCTCCAATAGCAAAAGAAATACTATCAAATTCTGCAAAACCCAGACTGTTTAAATCAGAACTTTTAAAAAAAGGTAATATTTTTAATTTTTTACCTAATAAAGATAAAGAATTTAAATTATAATCTTGATTAAAAATATAATATTTTATAAAGTATGATTCCAGAAATTGATTAATCTCATTGACAATATTACTTATAATTTCATAATTTGATTTATAAAATCTTATTAATAAATCATAACTTTTTTCAATATTTTTATCATTAAATGCATTTTTGATAGGCAAATTCATCTTCATTTTTATTGCAAAATTATTAAATATTGTTTCATTAAAAAAGAAATAATCTTTTTTATAATGTCCTTTATACAAAAAGTCTAAATAATCTTTATTTTTTTCTATTATATCATAATTAATATTAACATAATTAAAACTATTTCTAATTTTAATTATAAACTCATTTGATATTTTATCCCATTTACAATTATAATAATGATCCAATATTATTATATAAGATAAATATATTTTACTAAAAAATATATCATAATTTTGACCAAATAAATTTATTTCTGTTATCTTTATTTCATCTTTAATAGTATTGTCAAAATTATTGAATGAAAGAAATATAATTAACAAAAGAAAAGATATGATTATCAATAATATTTTTTTGAATTTATTTTTTTCCATTTTTTCTCTCTTAAACTAAAAATCTAAAAGTCTTTTTTCTCCACTTATGTTTTTTATTTCTGTAATATCCTGCGAAACCTCAAGTGTTCCAAGATATTTACCTTCTGCATTTCTAACTGCAAAATAGCGTATGTAAATTAACTTTCCATGAAGATCTATCCAGAAATCTGCATGATCTTTTTCACCTTTTTTGAAACTTTCAAGTATCCTGTTGACTATATGAACACTTTTAGGTGGATGACAGTTTTGTACCTCTCTACCTATGACAGCTGGGCTTCTTGGGAAAATCCTTTCTTTATTATTAGAATAATATAATACCCTATCGTTTTCATCTACAAATGAAATGTCGATAGGAAGATGAGTAAGCATAAAATTCAATTGTTCTAAGTTCAAAAGTCCTACATCGAGTTTAATCTTATTTACTTCCTCTTTTTTGACATTATCAGTATTTTTAATATTGCTTTTTAACTTTTTTATTGCATAAGCATCCCATAAACTTCCGGGAACTACCCAGCTATATCCAATTTGATCTTCACCCTCTTTAATCTTCAGCCAATCTTCTTCGCTTATTTTTCTTAAACTTATCGGGAAAAGTATCTTTTCTTCTTTAAAGATCATTGAATTCATATCAGAAGAAAGTCTTTTTATCTTTTCCATTAATTCTTTATATTCTTCTCTTTTTAGCTGCGATCGACCTAATATTTCAGAAATCTGTTTTATTTGAGCTCTAATTTCATCATCTTTCGCCCACATCACCTTTGAAGGACCAGTAAATCCGGCTTTTTCTAAATAAGGGAAAAGCTGATTTTCTTTTCTAAGATAATGTTTTTCTATCTGTTTTAATTCTTCAAAACAAGATTTAATTTTATTGAAAATATCTAAATCACCAAAATTTTTCTTTCTTAGTTTATTTAAGTATACCCGAATTTCCTTTAATCTCTTTTTTAATTCCTTATTTTCCTGAATAAATGTATGAATCGGATGACCTGCTAAATTTTTTGGTGAACCCTTCTTTTTAAGAGAGGACTCAAAGACTGATACATGAAGATCACAAAGATTTTGAATCTTTTCGACAGGATAACCTTGAGAAATAAGGCTTTGCTCCATCTGCGAAATTTCTTCTGCATCTGTATCCTTCAAAAGTTTTGCAAATTCTTTTTTAGCAGTCTCAAAATCATTGGAATTATCAGCTTTAATCAGTATATTTTTCATTATCTCAATCTTTTTTTCTCTACTCATTTTATTTTTCATAATATCTTACTCCTGTTTTTAAAGGTAAAATTTTTTTTATTTTAATAAAATATTTAACCTATAAGCAATTTCATATCATTTTCAACATCTGTAATAGTTCCAAGTTTAAAATTTTTAATCATAAATTCTGCTACTTCCTTTGATAAAAATCCTGGAAGAGTTGGACCAACATGAATATTTTTGAAACCCAGATATAAAAGTGAAAGAAGAACAAGCACTGCTTTTTGCTCATACCACGCGATATTGAAAACTACTGGTAAATCATTTACATCTGCAAGATTAAATATCTCTTTTAACTTTAATGCAATAAGTGCAAGTGAATAAGAGTTATTGCACTGACCGGCATCTAAAACTCTTGGTATTCCATCTATTTCACCAAGATTCAGTTTGTTATATCTATATTTTGCACATCCTGCAGTTAAAATAACAGTATCTTCTGGAAGGGCTTTCGCAAAATCTTCATAATACTTTCTTGAAGGCATTCTTCCATCGCATCCCGCCATAACGACAAACTTTTTTATTTTTCCATTTTTAATGGCTTCGACAACTTTATCAGCAAGCCTATCAATTACAACATGACTGAATCCACCAACTATTTTTCCTTCTTCTAAACTTGTTGGAGGAGCAGATTTTTTCGCAAGATCTATAATAGGGGAAAAATCTTTATATCCATTTTCATCTGCCTCGATATGTTTTACTCCATCAAATCCGACTATACCAGTAGTAAAAAGTCTTTCTTTATATGAAGCCAAAGGTGGTACCAGGCAATTTGTAGTCAAAAGTATAGGACCATTGAATTTCTCAAATTCTTCTTTCTGTTTCCACCATGCATTACCATAGTTACCTGCAAAATGTGGATATTTCTTAAAATATGGATAATAATGAGCAGGAAGCATTTCACTATGAGTATAAATATCTATTCCTTCATCTTTTGATTGCTCTAAAAGCATTTCTAGATCTTTTAAGTCATGACCCGAAATCAATATTCCTGGTCTATTTCTTACACCTATATCTACAGTTGTGATCTCCATCTGGCCATATTTTTCAGTGTTTGCCTTATCTAGTAAAGCCATTGTTTTTACACCATACTCACCCACTTTTGTTATAAGGTTTATCAGATCTTCATTTTTAAGCTCATCATTTAATGTCGAAGCAAGAGCATAATGCATAAATTCTAATATGGAATTATCTTTCTGCCCCAATACAAAAGCATGATCTGCATAAGCAGCCATCCCCTTTAATCCATATATTATTGTTGCAATCAAAGACCTTCTTGTCTCATCTTCGATAGATAAAAAACCTACAGTTTTCGCCTTTTCATAATAGTTTTTCTCATCATCTTTCCATTTAACAGAATCTAAAGCATAAATTGAAGGTTTTAAGAAAATTCCGTTTGAAACAATTTTTTCTTTTAAATCATCCCTTATTTTTAAAGCCTCTGTTATCCTTTTTACAAACCAGTTTTCATCAAAATTCGCATTTGTAATTGTTGAAAATAAAGATTGAAGCAAAAATTCATCCTCTTTTTCAGTATTGATCTTCTCGGCTTTTTCCTTAAAATTTTTTGCCTCATTAATAAGAGTTGAAATTCCTTTCAAGGTGTGAATAAGTAGATCCTGTAAATCTGCTGTTTTTTCACTTTTTCCGCAAACTCCCTGTTTAAGATTACAACCCGTATTTTTCATGGTTTCCTGACATTGATAGCAAAACATAAATACCCCCTTTTTTATTAATTATTTTTAATCTTTTTATCTATTTATAATTTTTTTAGGAATTTTTGTCTTTTCTTCTGTTTATAATTTTATCACTTATTTTTATTTTTTTCTATTATTTATAATTTTCTTAACTATTTTTACTCTTTACTATTATTAGTAATTATTTTTTCCGATAAAATTTTACCCTCTATCGATAGTATTATAACCTTTAAATCAATTTTGTTCAAAGATTTTTCCATGGCTTCTTTTACAAGAGCTACAAGACCCGAACAACATGGTACCTGCATTATTAGAACTGTTATTGAATTAATATTCATGCTGGAAAAAATATATGTTAATTTATCGATATAAATCTCCTTTCCAACATCAAGTTTTGGACAGGCAATTATAAGTTTTTTCCCTTTTAAAAATTCATTGTGAAAATTTCCAAAAGAAAAAGCTGTGCAATCAGCAGCAATTAAAAGATCGGAATTTTTAAAATATGGTGACATTGGATTGACAAGATGAAGTTGAACAGGCCAATTTGTCAACATTGAAGGTAATTCTAAATTTGCTGAATATTCTTTTTTTATTTCATCATTTTCTCGAGATATTGACATTTCTTTTGCATGAGTACAACAAAATTCATCTTTTTTCTTTTCAATTTCCTTTTCAAAATCTATACTTAATCCACTACCCTTGATATAATCTTTTGCTTGATTATACCAGTTTAACTGCCCATGCTCATAAAGATGTTTTAAATGTGCTATAACAACCTTTTCTCCTTTTTGTATCATATTTTGCATAACTTTTATTTCATCATAAGTCTGGGCATCTTTTTCTACTATTTTTATTGCACCGACGGGACACTCACCAATGCATGCACCAAGCCCGTCGCATAAAAATTCTCCAACAACCTGAGCTTTCCCTTCAACCATTTGTATAGCACCTTCAGGGCATGAAGATGTACACTGTCCACAACCATTACATTTTTTCTGGTCAATTTCAATTATCTTTCGTTTCATTCTTCCTCCTTTTTTATAAATTCTTAATTTCTTTTCTCTAATTTTTAATTTTACCTTTTGCTTTACTAATTATATCTTGCATTTTGGTATTATTTTACCTGTTTATTTTTATATTTATCTTTATTTCTATTTTTATTTTTTTCTTTATTTATATTTTTATCTTTAAGTTTATTTCTATTACTATTTTATTTGTTTTATTCCTATTTTATTTCTTTTTTTATTTCTATCTTTCTCTTTATTTCTTTTTCTATTTTTATCTCAATTTATATTTTTCTATTTGTATTTTTATTATTTATATTTGTATTTTTATTATTTAGTATTTTGGTATTATTTTACCTTTTATATTAAAAAATTTTTACCTAATTTTCTTATATTTATTTTATATTTATTTTAACTAACTTTATTCTATTCCCCCTATTGATTTCTTTCATTCTTTCTGCCGATTAAATCTTGAAAGATACTTCTTGATGCTACCTGTTTAATATTTTTTTCTTCTAATAATTTGATGATCTTTTCAGAATAATCTTTGATCTCAGGACCTAAAATGCAGTTTGAAGATGGGCAGTTTTTAAAAAATGGGCAGAAAGATGAATCTAAAGGTCCTTCAATTAACTCTATCACATTTTTTAATGTTATTTTTTCTGGATCTACTGAAAGCATAAAGCCACCCAAAGGTCCTTTTATTGATTCTACATAACGATTTTTTGCCAGAATTTGCATTATTTTAGCAAGATGATTTTCTGATGCGCCTAAAGTTTGCGCCATCTGCTTTGTAGTAAAGAAGTTTTTATTATCTTTTGAAAGTATTACAAGCGCATGAATGGCAAGCATAGTTGCATCTGAAAAATGAATTATGGAATTTTTCTTCATATAAGTAATTTAATACCAAAATACCTAAAAGTCAATAGTATTTTGATTTTTTATTTTTTTATTTTAATTTTTTGCCTTTAATTCTTTTTTCTATATTTAGTATTTAATAGATCAACAGCATAATTCAAATTGTCTTCATTTTCTTTTGATAAAATTATACCAAACCTTGCTCCAAAATTGTTTTTTCCCACATATGTTCCTACAAGTTTTTTTTCATTGCCATCATAAAAGATATAAAATCCAATTCCTTTAATAGATTTTTGTTTATTATATGGCAAAGTTTTACAGGTCTTAATCCATTTATTTTCTGACCAGACTTTTTTAAAAAATTCTTTAAATCCATCTGGATAATGATCATCTCTAAACGTAGGTTCTTCCCTTTCATTTTCTTTTAATTCTGGCAAATCGATTATTTTAGGCATCCTTAACCTGAAAGAGTCAAGATATAATTGTCCGATTGCATTCAGTCCATAATAATTTTTACCATCTATCAACTCTTCATCCAAAAAGATCTTAATCTTTTCTAAATCTCTTTCTTCTATTACATAATTTCTAAGCTCGTCTTCATCAATTATGTTATCTTCAACCTGCTCTAAATCATTAAACAAAGTAGAATATTTACCGAGAAAATCATAATTTAATACTATTGGAAGAGGCACGAAATCTATGATTTCTGAAAATCTTTCGTGTTTATAGTATACAGGAATATCCAGAGCCTGCCCTACTATTACAGCAATAGCTATTTGAGCCTTATAACCCCCTGTAGCATCAATAACAACCTGTTTTTCACCGTAATCTTTTACAATTTTACCTATCTCTCTAACTAAATTCCTTAAACCATGTATCTTAAATTTTTTAGGATTTTTATCCTGCAAATCCCTTACAGGTATATAATTTATATTGGATTCTTTTAAATTTAAATCTTTTCTCATAGAATAATATTTTACAAGGAATTTGCCTGTATTCTTGCCATCTTCGGTATCAGAAACTAAAAAAAAGATCTTTTCTAAAGCGAAATTGTTTTTCTTCCTTGCTTCTTCAATGGTATTTATCTCTGCTCCACAAAATCTATCTTTTGGATCAATTTTTTGCATATGTTTTGCCAACAAAGCCCAATTCTGATTTTCAAAAGCTTCTTTAATATTTCCTAGGATTTTTAATTTTTCGATACTTTCATCATCTATTTTTCTTAAGTTTGATTCAAATAAACTTGTTCCCACAGTGCAAATTAATGTGTTTCTCATTTTTATCTCCTATGTTAAAAATCAAATTTTATAAAAATAATTTTTGAACCCTTACTTTTTTCTAAAAAACAGATACATCAAAAATCAAGTTATTCCAAAAAATACTTTCAAACCTCTACTTTTTCCCTAAAAAAATGATATTTTAATATTAAAAACAATAAAATTTAACTTTAAGTATTAATTTTTAGATATTATTTTTAAATATTAATATATTCATCACTTCTTTCAAATAAATCTTTAAAAGTGATTTTATAATCATCATTTAAAAAAGAATTTTTCCCTGTTTTAATTTTTTCTTTTCCTTCTTTAATAAATCTTTCAAGAATTTTACCAGCAGGATTATTTTTTCTTTCTACCCAGAAGATATCTGCATTTTTAAATTTTTTCAAAAATTCACAAATCCTTGAAAAAGAATGAATAAGTTTAGTTTCTTTAGGTGGTGGTATCCATTTTTTATACTGGCGGGGTAGAACCTGTAAATCTGTAAAAAGATCTATGTTTATCTTTGAATGACTTATTTTATTATTTCTTAAGTATTTTTCAACCTGCATAAGACTTTTTTCAATGCCAAGATATTCAGAAAATGCCGAGTCACTGCTAATACCCATTGAGATTATTTTGCATTCTTTTATTCTTGTTCCAATAAATCCTTCAAGTTGAAAACAACAATATGCCTCTTTACTTTTTGGATTAAAAGTTGAATCAACATAAATTTTTAAATAAAAATTATTTTTCATACATTATAATATGATAAAATAAAAATAAAAATCTTACAAATATCTCAAATAATTTAAATTTTTATATTACTTGAATAAATTAATCTTTTTTATTATATAATTAAATCTATAAAATTTATCTTTAAAAATTTATTTTTATAAGTTGAAGAAATTATTTTTTTTTATAAATTTCTTTTGAGGATATATTTTTCATATAATTTTTTTTATTATTTTTTTTATTTTTTTATTATTAATTTTTCAATAATGATTATTAATCCAGACCATTTTATTTAATAATTATATTTTATCATTTTATTTGATAAAAACATTTTTAACAGGATATTTATGAATACAAATACTAAAAACAACCTAAATAGAATTGCACTTTTTTTCTTTTTTCTATTTATAATTTTAAATGGATTAAAAATAGCTATTATAACTTAATTATTAACTTCTCTTCCATTGGATTATATTGTTGGTAAGATAGCAGGCGAAATTTCAATTTGTGGTATCTTTATTTTAATCCTATTTCTTTTTAAAAAGCCAATCTATTTTATAATGTTTTATATACTCCAATCAATCTTTTTATTCAGTAATATGGCTTACTTTTTTTAGTTTCATAGCTATTTACATCTATTCTACTGGTTTTCTCTATTAAAAGAAACAACTTCAGTTATAAGACATTTTGCCATCCCACTTGAATGGGAGATGCTTTTGATATTTATGGATATTCCAGCCTTTATTTTAGCTTTAATCTATTATAAAAAAAATAAATAAAACTTTGATAAATATCAAAACCAAAAGAAAATCAAACCGAAAGATCTCTTTAGCTTTTCTAATTCTTATTATTTTTATTTTTATCTATGTTGGACAATTTATCATTTACTATAAAGATTCAATCCCATACGAACTTATAAATACAAACAAATTCAAAGGTGAAGCAACTTTTATCTACTTTTATGGTTTTACTGCCAATAGCATTGCTGTCTTTAATAGAGATAAATTTAATAAAAATAAAGAAGATCTTTTAAATTTCGGTCCTTTGATTTCATTAGATAATAAATCAAAAATCGATGGCAAAAATAAGATTTTCATCTTCCAGATAGAAGCACTTGAATCCAGTATAGTAAATACAAAATATGAAAATAAATATATAATGCCATTTTTAAATGGACTTACAAAATCTTCAATATATTTTCCTTTTTGTCTGAGTTACCATAAGGGAGGTAATACTTCGGATGCAGAATTTTCAATCATAAATAGTGTTGAACCTTTAAATGATTACCCTGCGATAAAGCTTGGACAAAAAGCATATGAAAACTCTTTTGTTAAAAAGTTAAAGAATATAGGATATGATACTCATGTTTTTCATGGTAATGCGGGGTATTTTTTTGATAGACAGGCAGCTTTTCCAAAAGCTGGGTTCAATATTTTTCATGATATAAATAGTATGAAATTAAAACAGGTTACATGGGGTGCCTGTGATGAAGATGTCTATAATTATATGTTAAAGACTCTTGAGAATCAAAAAGAACCATTTATATATTACATTATATCTATGTCCAGCCATGAACCATACAATCTAATAAATCCAATTTTCTTTGATAAGTCTTTTGAGCAAATTGATGATGTTAGAACAAAAAATTATTTTAATTCTTTTAGATATGTTGATAAAACATTGGAATATGCTGTAAATAAGATCCTACAAAAGTATCCAGACTCATTAATATTAATATTTGGAGATCATAGTAGTGCCATTAGAAACAGTAAATACTATAAGAATTCCAGGGCTATTACTCCTTCTAAAAAATCTTTGGAATTTGTTCCACTTTTCATCATCTCAAAAGATCTTCCCCCACATATTGAAAGGCAAAAGGCAGTATCATTTTTAGACATAGCTCCAACTATCCTTTATTTAATCAAAAATAAAATAGAGATAAAAACATATGGGGAAAATTTGATGGATTATAATAATCTTAACAATAAGATCTTTTTCAAAGATGAATCTTTTTCGAGAAAGGAACTTTTTAATTTAATTTTTAATTCTCTTAAAGATTTTATCAAATTTTAGTTTTATATAATTTCAAAATAAAAATTAATTTTTATTGTAAAAATTTTAGAGTAATATTAATTTTTTTTGTTTAAATTAATTATATTATCTTTTAAATTTATTTTTTTCTTTTCTTTTTTTCTTTTAAAAAATAAAGTCTACCTGCTTTCCTTTTTTAAAATATACTAATTTAAATTTATCCTTTAACAAACTTAAAGCCTCTTGAAAATTTTTTCCAAGGTCCTCTAACTTATGGCTATCCGCACCAATAGTAAGATTTCTACCACCAACTTTATAATATATTTCAAGAATATCATATCCTGGCATGCAATCTTTGCAACCTTTTCTTAAACTTGATGTATTTATCTCCAATATTAAATTATTCTTTATAGCTTTTTTCAATATTCTTTCTATTCTTTTTTCATCATAAATTAATTTATTAAAATATCTTTTAGGAAAATCAAAATGCCCGATAGAATTAAAGCCACCATATTCAACCATTTTTTCCATCTGATTCCAATAGTTTTCATATACCAGTTCTATTGGAATATTTTCTAAAACCATCTTGCTTAAAAGCATATCATTATAAAAAAAATGAATACTACCAATTATGTAATCAAACTTATATTTCTTAATATTTTCAAACTCTTTTTGGTAAATATGTGGTTCTGAAAATTCAACACCACTTAGTAAGATTAAATCATTTTTATATTTTTCTTTAACCTTATTGAACTCCTCAAAATATTTATTAGCATTAAATTTACCACAACCTGGATCTACGGGATTATTATCCACATGGTCAGTAAAACAAATTACCTTTATACCTATCTCAATAGCCTTTTTGCAGTATTGTTCCATTGATATTTTCGAATCGTCAGAGTGATGAGTATGAACATGTAAATCTATCATATTAAGCCTTTCAATTTTTTTGTATTGAAATTGTAGGTAAAGAAGCAAATCTTTTTAGAGGTATAACATAATATACTTTTATCTCAATAAATGCTTTGTCTTATCTATCTTTTAAAATTGAACAATAAAATCAAAATAAAGTTTTGTATATATTTAATTTTGTACATATTTAAAATGTGAATGTAAATTGTATTTCAATCCTCTTATATGAAAGTCCCATAATGTCTGTAAATGATTGATGAGGAACTCCACCATATATCAAATAATATGCTATTAGTTGAGTAAAATCAATCCAGAAATGCAATGCAACACTTCTTGATAATCCTCCTCTATCATATGTAAGATCAATAATAAAAGTAAGAAGTGATCTTCTTAGAAAATAGTTCCAAAAATATTGGGGATTATCTTGATAAAATTTTATTTCTGACGAAACATGGAATAAAGGAAATAATATCATGTCAGTAGCTTTACCAACCCAATCATTGAAAGTTGCCCCTAATTCTTCATATAGAAATCCTCTAAAAAAACTTTCCTCTCCAATAGCAACAAATGAACATAAAAGATATAAGAAAACTACCATTGCAGGTATACCCAATAAAAATGGTAATTCATGTGTTCCTATAAATAATTTCCCTGTATTAAAGACAGACTGACTAAAATCATTTCCCAATATCATTTCCTGTAAAAATGGTGCTAAAAAACCTTCTGGAATGATTATTAAAATCAATAAATCAGATAAATTATCCTTTGATATAGGAGATAAAGCCAGGTCGATAAAGGAATATGGTTTCCATTTGGTATCTTTTCCAGTTGGTATAAAATAGGAGAAAAACTCTGAATTTCCAAAAGCTTTTTCTCTCCAATTTTCATTATATAAACCTTTTTTTGCTCTAACTCTTCCTTCCCTATATATTGCATAGGTTGAAAAAAAGGAGAAATCCATATATCCATTAGCAGGAATTTGCGCAATAAAATCTTCATCGACATCCCACAAATAGTCTGCAATAAGATTAAGACCTAAAAAAACTCCACAAAATAGCAAACCTTTTGGAATATCAAAAAAATAGATTGGTAAGATGGCAAAAAAAAGCATGCTGTCTACTAAATCATATGTAATATCCTCATTTAAATCAATGTTATACATCAATTCTAAAATTAAAAATGAAGTAATAAAGCTAGAAGACAAAATAGCAGGGAATACTACTTGAAAATGGTTTAATTGGTTTTTAATCAAATTGGTTTGGGCTGATAAGTTGATACTTATAGCATATAAAAGAATTAAAAAGATAAAAAATAAAAAATATTTTTTTTTCATAATTTACCTCCAAGATATTTATAAATAACAAATAAATAAGATTTATATATAAAAATAAGATTATAATGGAATATAAATAAGGACTTAATTATACTTGAAAAACTTTTCTAATTCTTTAGATACATCAAAAATCTCTTTATTTATAAATCTTTGAGAAAGTTCTCTTGCTTTAGATTCTATATTTATATGACTTAAGTTATAATTTTCTATTAATGCTTGATTTATATATTTTTTAATAAACTCTTCTATACCTAATATTTTATATGAAGTTGAATGAACTAAAAGATAAAATACAAGATATTCATATTCATCAAGAGCCTTTTTCGATATTATTAAAGTATCTAATCTAATTCTTTTGCCTTCTCTCTATAAAATTCTCTATTTTTATAAATCCAGATAATAGATTTATCGATTAAAAATTTAAAAAAATCATTATCATTTTGCATTATGAAATTATTATAGGTAAAAAGAATATTTTTGCAAAAATTTTTTGATTAAAATAATATCATTTATTATTTTTTTTATATGAAGAAACATAAAATCATTTATATTTTAATTTTAATTTTTTTTATTTTCCAGATTTCCTGTTCTATAAATAGTAATGATTTTTTAAAAGATGATTCAGAAATTATTTTTAATCAGTTTAATACTTATGAAAAAGAAAGTTTTGGTTTTGCGATCTCTTCAGATCCTCATTTTTTTGGAAAAAATTCAAATTTGGAAGCATCCATCCATATTTTACAATTATTAGAAAAATATTTTGTAAAAAGTAAGATTGATGCATTTTTTATCTTAGGAGATTTTTTCGATATTGGTGGAATAAAACAAAATTGGGAAAGATTTATAGGACTTAAAAATAAATATGCTCCTTCCTTACCTATTTATAGTGTTATTGGGAATCATGATAAATATTTATTTGGTCAAATCTACTGGCAAAAGCTTTTTGGTAAAATTGAAAGTCAATTTTTAATCTATGGTCCAACTACTTTTGTATGGCATTATAATATTAATAAAATCCATTTTATTGGTTTAAATCTTCCTTCTGGATATTTTAATATGAGCAATAAAGAAAAAGAATGGGTTAAAAATCAGATAAATCAAATTTCTAAAGATGATTTTCTTATAATTCTTTCTCATAGTTTTTTTTATTCTTCTGGATATAAAGATTTAAGTGGCAATTGGTTTGATAATATTGGAAATATAAAGAATATAGCCCCTCTCTTTATTGATAAAGCTGATCTTGTAGTAAGCGGGCACAATCATTATATGGAATGGATTGAGCAAGATGGAGTTAATTGGGCGATAATTGGTTCTATGGGTGGGAAGCCTGATCCAGTTCCTTCATTTATGACAAAAGGCTCAAAATGGTTTAATCGAGGTTCTTATGGATTTTTACTGATAGAAATTAAAAATGAAACAATTTATTGCTCGTTTTTGGATGAATATGGTAATTTATTATTTATAAAAAAATAAAATTAGAAAAACATTTCATCGAAAATTATAGAAAATATTTCAAAAAAATTTTATTCATCAAATGTCATAATTAGATTTTTTTAATTTTTATACTAAAATTAATAATACAACGAGGTAGAAAAAATATGGATGATAAAATATCAGGTATCTCAAGAAAAACCACTTTAAAGGTTATTTTTATAACCTTAATTGGTGTATGGATGACCAATTTTCTTTATTCTTTTGTTTTACCTCAAGTTTTGATAATGGAAAAGATTGAAAGAAATGAATTTTATCTAAGAACTTTTTTACTAACAATTGTTATAGGCTCAATCGCTGTTTTTCTAGTTTATCTTTTCTATAGAAAAGTTGAAAAAGCAATAAAAAAGGTAGAAAAAGGTCAGAATTTAAGTGAAAAAGAAATTATAAAGGTTGAAAAATCTTTTAAGAGAATAGAATTATTTTTATTTCTGATAGGAGCATTAAGTTATCTTTTTGCAGTAATTATTAATATATCATTGGAATTAATTAAAACTGGGAAAATTGACTTAAAATATTGGATTTTTAGAACTATTTTAGCTCTTTCTTTTGGTATTTTAAATGGTATAGTAATCGCAAGACTTATAAATTATGCATGGATTGATGCAAAAAATGCGTTAAATATAAGATATCTAAAAAATGAAAAAAATAATTTAAAAACTACTCCAAAACTTATTGTTCCATCAATACTAATTCTTTTTGTCAATATATCATTTTTAGTAATTGCTGCATTTAATTTTTTCGAAAGATATGCTTTTACATTTATTAAATTTAATTTTATTTTAAAATATTTTTTATCTATCGCTTTTAGATTTCTTTTAGTAGATTTAATAATTTTTTACTCTATATTTTTTGAACATCAAAAACATATTGACCACCTTTATAACCAATTTGATGTTATGGCGAATCAAGAAATAGACCTTTCAAAAAGAGTAAATATCATTAGTTTTGACGAATTTGGAATGATGATGTCAAATATAAATATCATACTTGATAAGCTTCAAGATTCTTTTATTAAAGTTTCCAATGCAGAAAAAATAGTTTCAGATTTAGGAAATAAAATTGCAGAAAATTTTTTAGCACTTAGAAATGAAAACCAGATACTTT
>DAOOKC010000030.1:0-17923 GCA_035385485.1 Exilispira sp. | reverse complement strand
TTTCATAAAGTACTTCTATATCTTCGGGATAAATATTCTTTCCGTTTCTTGTTACAATCACATTCTTTTTTCTTCCCCTTATATATATAAAACCATCTTTATCTATAAACCCATAATCACCCGTTAAAAAATAACCATTAGAAAAGGTCTTTTCTGTTGCCTCAGGATCATTATAATAACCAAGCATAACAGAATCACCTTTTACAGCAATTTCTCCAACACCTTCTTCATCTTTTTCAAAAATCTCAAAATCATGCTCAGGAAGCGGCATGCCTGCAGCATCATTTTTAAAATAATAATCTCTATTTGCAGCTAAAAAAGGAGAACATTCAGAAATACCATATCCCTGTAAAACCCTAAAACCTAAACTCTGTAAAAATTTAGATACTTCAGGTTTAACAGCAGCACCACCAGATATAAAAAGATCAAGTCTTCCTCCAAATGCTTTATGAATCGGGGTAAATATAATTCTTCTTATCTTTCTTCCAATATTTTTTCCAAGTAAAATATCAAAAAATGATCCAATACCATTACCAGCTGCATAATATATTTTAGTGCCTATTGAATGTGAAAGTTTTTCCTTTAATCTTTTAGATAGTGCTTCAAGTAAAAGAGGAACTACATTTATATTTGTTACTTTCCCTTCTTTAATGTTATCACCAAGTTTTTTAAGGCTTTGGGCATAGACTATTTTTGATCCTGCATGAATCTGACATAAAAAACCACATGTACATTCATAAGCATGGTGAAGTGGAAGTACAGATAAAAAGTATTTTGTATTATCTATCCAGATTAATTTCCTCATCCCTACTATATTTTGAACGATGTTGAATTGAGAAAGCATGACTCCTTTTGGTTTTCCTGTTGTTCCCGAGGTAAATAAAATAGAGGTGCAATCCTTTGGATTTACTTTAATCTTATCATATTTTTTAATCCCTTCTTTTCTAAGTTTACTTCCTTTTTCAATTGCACTATCAAAATCATCAAGAATAATATTATTATTTTTAAGAGATTCTTCTACTTTAGAAAAAGGAACTATACCTTTTATAAAATTAAATTTTGATGAAAGTCGGATAAAAATTTCTAAAAAACTATTTTCACATATAACTAAGGAAGGGGAAGAAATAGATATTATTGATTCTATTTCAATTTCCTTTAATTCTTTATCTATAGGGACAACTATAAAATTAGAAGTGGTTATTGAATAATAGGAAATTGCCCAGGCACGGCAATTTTTACCAATAAGTGCTATTTTATCTCTTTGATTTATAGGAAGTGAAAGAAGATATTCACCAAGATTGATTACATTTTCTCTAAATTTATTAAAAGAGATTCCTTCATATTCATCTTTTTCATTTTTTTCATAAAATGAAAGTTCTTCTCCATATCTTTCACAGGTTTTAGCAAGCATATCTTTGAAATCTTCTCTTGATTCAATTTTATAAAGTGGATACCCATAGTTTTGCCAGATCATTAAATCCCCCTAAATATATGTCAATATATTTCTAAAAAATTATATATTTCATAAAATTAAAGTTATAGGTTTGATTTATCAAAAATTAATAAAATATAGCTGTTTGTTCAATCAAAAAAATTTCTCTAAAAAATATTACAATAAAAAATTAATTAATCAATTAAAACAATAAAAAAATTAAAATTAACTCTTTTAATTTTTTAAAATAAGGCTATTTATTTTGGTAATTTGAAAAATAGAGGAAAAAAGGATATTGGGGTAAAAATGAAGCTATATAATTTAGGAAGTGATATATTAAAAACATTAAAAGACTTATTAGGCATAGCTGCTGGAAGTCTTATATGTGGTTTTGCTTATTCACTTTTTTTAATACCTTTTAAAGTCGCTCCTGGTGGAGTAGGTGGACTTTCCCAAATATTATTTTATAAATTTAATATTCCAGCTGGTATTTCTATGTTGATTTTTAATATACCACTATTTATAATAGGTGTTTTATTTTTAGGAAGAATGTTTGGAATAAAAACAATAATAGCAATAATTTTTGTTTCTATTTTCACTGATCTATTTTCTTACAAAAATATTATAAATTTTAAGTTTTTTATCCCTTACCTTTATCAGGTCAATAATTTAGCATATTCTTTTACAGACCAGATTTTATTAGGAACTTTGGCTGGAGCTGCACTTCTTGGTGTTGGTATGGGTATTGTTTTCAGGTTTAATGGCTCAACAGGAGGTACTGACATTCCTGCACTTTTGTTGAAAAAATTCCTAGGTGTTTCTGTTGGAACTGGTTTTTTAATAATCGACTCCATCATAATATTTTCAATTGGAATTGTATTTAAAAATGCAAATATAATACTATGGGGATTTATAAGTTTATTTGTCTCTTCTAAAGTTACAGATTATGTACTTGAGGGTTTACCTGGTACTAAAGGGGTTTTTATAATAACCGAGCATCCTGATGTTATAAGACAATTCATACTTAAAAATCTGGATAGAGGGTGCACTATTTTCAAAGGTGAAGGTGGATATTCAGAAAAAAATATCGATATTTTATATGTTGTAATAAACCTTAGAGAACTTACAAAATTAAAAGAAACCATTGTTAAATGTGATCCAAAAGCTTTTGTCATTGTAAATGATGTAAATGAAGCTTTAGGCTATGGTTTTAAAGAATTTTAATTATATATTAAAATAATAATTCTACAAAATTAAAAAAAATTGATTTAAATTTTAATATTTATTATAGGCAATTTTACTTAATTCTATATTAGATTTAACAAAGAATTAAATAAAAATTTATATTTATATTATCTAATTGTGAGAATTTTTAAGTTTAATTGATTTGAAAATATTGATTAAAAAATAATAAATTTATAAAAAGTTAAATTAAAGAGGCTTAGATGGAAAAGTTTGATTTTGATTTTTCGATAAAAAATCTTGGGAAATCAATATATTTTTCTCCAATAAAAAATATTAATTTTGTTAAAGATTCTGATAAAATTTTTTATGATATAAATCATGATGATGTTAAAAAGGCTATTTTAGAAGGAAAAGAAGATTCTTTAATAATTTTAGAAAAAGCTGGTCCTCGTGAGAACATATTTTTTGATCCAGAAAAAACAACTGCTGGTATTGTAACCTGTGGAGGTCTTTGCCCGGGGCTTAATAATGTTATTAGATCTTTGGTACTCCAGCTTATTTATCAGTATGGGGTAAAAAAGATAATAGGATTTAGATATGGATATAGAGGAATAGATATATCCAATAAGATTAATCCGATTTTCCTTGATGTAAATGAAGTAGCAGATATTCATAATCTTGGGGGATCATATCTTGGTTCATCAAGAGGAAATGTTGAAAGCTCGAAAATAGTCGATTCTCTTTTATATTATGGTATAGATATTCTTTTTACTATAGGTGGAGATGGAACAATAAGAGGGGCAATAGATATTGTTGAAGAGATAGAAAGAAGAAAACTTCCTATATCTGTTATAAATATTCCAAAGACTATAGATAATGATATTCCTTTTATCAGTAAGTCATTCGGTTTTCAAACAGCAGTAGCAGCAGCTCAGGAAGCTATAAGATGTGCACACAATGAGGCTAAAGGCGCACCAAATGGCATTGGAATTGTTAAGCTTATGGGAAGAGATTCTGGTTTTATTGCAGCTCAAGCTGCTTTAGCCCAAAAAGACGCAAACTATGTTCTTGTGCCAGAAATAGATTTTGATCTTGAAGGTCCAAATGGACTTCTTTCAGAACTTGAAAGAAGATTTGAAAAAGCAAACCATGCTTTAATAGTTGTGGCTGAAGGTGCGGGTCAAAACTTTTTTGATAATAAAGAAGTTAAGTTTGATAAATCTGGAAATAAAATATTAGAAGATATAGGAACCTTTTTAAAAAATAAGATTACAAATTATTTTAAGGAAAAAAATATAGAAGTAAATGTAAAATATATTGATCCTTCATATATGATTAGATCTGTTGTAGCTAATGCTGAAGATGCAGTTTATTGTGGATTTTTAGCAGAACATGCAGTTCATGCTGCTATGAGCGGGAAAACAAGAGTAATAATAGGGAAATGGAATGATACATTCATACATTTACCAATGGACATAGTGAAGTTTGGTAGAAAAAAAATTGATCCAAAAAGCTCTTTATGGCAATCTGTGGTTTTATCTACAGGTCAACCTTCATTAAAAAATTAAAAATTATAAAAATATTTAAAAAATTTTGTTAAAACTCTTGACAAAACATAAATTAATTACAATAAGTTATAAAGGTTAATAATATTTTTCTTTTTGTCTGTATCTGGTTCGTTTTTGGGAGGGGGGATGAACAGACATGTTTCTTTTGCTTTATTTTTATTCTTTCTTTTTTTGATATTATTTAGTAATCAAAATATTTATGCTCAGCAAAATACAATACCAATACCAAATGTTAATATATCTATCCAAAATGCGAAAAATCCATCACAGGTCGCATCTTCTTTAGAAATTCTTTTATTAATATCACTTTTATCATTGGGTCCTTCTCTTATCATTTCTTTAACAAGTTATGTAAGATTCATTATAGTCTTTGATTTTTTGAAAAGAGGACTTGGAACTCAACAAATGCCACCCGCTCAGGTAATGGCGGGACTTGCTATTTTTATGACTATTTTTGTGATGATGCCAGTTTTTGCTCAAATCAATAGTGATGCAATCCAACCTTATATGCAGGGTAAACTGGACTTAAATGGTTTATATTATAAAGGAATTGAACCTCTTAGGGTTTTTATGTTTAAAGTTACAAGACCCGCAGATATAGCTCTTTTTTTAAGGACAGCTAACATAGAACGGGTGAATACATATCAGGATGTACCAACATATGTATTAATTCCTGCATTTATGCTTTCAGAACTCAAAACTGCATTTAATATTGGTATTTTAATTATGATTCCTTTTTTGCTTATTGATATGCTGGTATCAGCAACATTAATGGCAATGGGAATGATAATGCTTCCACCTATTATGATTTCACTTCCTTTTAAGATAATAGTATTTGTATTAGCTGATGGATGGAATCTCTTAGTCGGAAGTTTATTAAGATCATTCCCAAGATAAAACAAAGTTATAAAATTAGTAAAATATTGAATTTTAATATTTTGAAATAAGAAAAAAGTAAAAAAACAATTAAAAAAAAGTAAAATAAATAAAATAAAATAATTAAATAAAACTGTAATAAATAAAATAAAAATAATTAAAAAAAACTATAATAAAAATTATTAAATGAAAAATTAAATTAGTTATTAAAAATTAAGGAAAAAATTATGACTTTAGGTTTAGTGATGGATATTTTAAGAAGATCTATATATGAATTGATAATAATTGGAGGGCCATTGCTAGTAGTTCCTCTTGTTGTTGGTTTAATAGTATCTATTTTTCAGGCTACAACACAGATTCAGGAACAGACATTAACTTTTGTACCTAAAGTCATATCTATTTTTGCTGTTTTGATAATTCTTGGTCCATGGATGCTTACAAGGTTAATAAATTATATAAATTACCTTATGAGTATGATTTTAAATGCTATAAAATAGGAAAAAAGGTGGTACCATTTTATTTTAAGGATATTTTCCCTATATTTCTTCTTATTTTTGTGAGATTGGTAGGTATAACAATAACATCACCAATATTTTCGTCTTCCATTATCCCTCCACAGGTGATAATCGGTTTAATGTTTATTTTTGCAATAATAATCTTTCCCATGGCTTCAAAAAGCCTAAATATTTCTATACCTATTGACACCTGGTCATACATTTTACTTCTTGTAAATGAGCTTTTTATTGGTTTTTCTATTGGCCTTTTTATATCGATAATTTTCACCACTTTTCAGGTGGCAGGAGAATTTTTCTCATATCAGATGGGACTTGGTATCTCTGAAGTTTTAGACCCTTTAAGTGAAGTTGAAGTTCCAGTTATTTCTCAAGTATTTCAGGTTTTTGCAATGCTTATATTTATCTCTATAAATGGAATGGAATATGAAATACTTGTTTTAAGAAAATCATTCGAATTGATAAGATATGTTGATTTTTCCACAAAGATTAATGTTATAATGTCTCAGGCTGTTATTCTTTTTAGAGATTTATTTTTAATCTCGCTACAAATTTCAATTCCTATAATTGTAACACTTTTAATACTTAATATTACTTTGGGTATTATTTCGAAATTTGCACCACAGGTAAATATATTTATGGTAGGCATGAATATACAGGTAATTGTTGGTTTTATTTTGATTCTTTTATATATCCCCTTTTTTAGCACATTCGCCAGTAATATTTTTAATAATATATTTGTAAGAATAGTGAGCTGGTTAAGGCTTCTTGGGTGAAAAAAATAATAATTATGAGAAATGTTAATATAAGAAAATTTATATTTTCCAATAATAATGCTCTATCTTGTATAAAATTTATTTATAATTTTATTTATAAAAAGCTTAATAATTTTATTTTTGAAAAGAAAGAAGATCAAAATCATAAATTAGGTAGTTTTAATATTGGTAATTTAATAAAATTAAATTTTTTAAAACTAAATTATAAAAATTTTAAAGATGAAAATCAAAGTCTTTATGATTTAAATCTTAATAAAATAGCTAATTTTTATCAAAGTTATATAAAAAAAGCCCCAACACTTGATCTTCAGAGATTTGCAGCAGAGGATGAAGGAAGAACTGAACTACCTACTGAAACTAAAAAAAGAAGAGCTAGAGAAAAAGGACAGGTATTAAAATCTCAGGAGATTGTAGCTCTATCCTCTCTTATTGCTACTCTTTTTTCTATATTTATTTTTTTCCCAACAATCTGGCAAAGAATAATTAATATTGTTTATTTTTTCTTTCAAGTTGACCTTCAATTTAATATTGAGAATCTCGATTATTTTATCAAATACTCTATAAATCAACTACTGCCTGTTTTTGCCATAATATTTATACCGCCTATTGTAGCATCCATTATTGCAAATGTGGCACAAGTTGGATTTTTAGTTGTACCTTCTCTAATAACTCCGAATCTTTCAAGAATAGCCCCTAACTTTTCTGCATATTTTAAAAGAATTTTTAGTGTCGAAGGACTTGTTAATTTACTTAAAAGCATTGCTCTTGTCACAGGGCTTCTTGTAATTGTGTTTTTAGCGATAAATTCTTCACTTGGAAATCTATTTGAATCTGTATCAGATTCTTATCAAAAAACTATCGAGCTTGGAATTAATTTATTTAAAAGTATTTTTATTAGAATAATTATAATTTTGATTGTAATAGTAATAATAGATTATGTTATGCAAAGAAGAAGATATATAGATTCTCTAAAAATGAGTAAACAGGAGCTTCTAGATGAGATATATGAACAGGAAGGAAGACCAGAAGTAAGGCAGGCATTAAATAAAAAAAGAAGGGAAATTGCTCAGAGGAAAAGTCTTCAAAATGTTAAGACAGCTGATGTTGTAATAACAAACCCGACTCACTTTGCAGTAGCATTAAAATATGAAATGGGTATTGATCCTGCTCCCAAAGTTGTAGCCAAAGGAGAAGATTTGCTTGCTCAACAAATAAAAAGGATAGCTTTTGAAAATGATATTATTACAATAGAAAATAAGCCATTAGCAAGAGAGCTTTATAGTAGAGTATCGGTTGGGGATTATATCCCCGAAGATATGCTTTATGTGGTTGCTAATGTTTATAAATATATTTATAAAGAATATTCCAGAAGAAAAAAACCAGGTTATAACTGGGGGGGTTAATTAAATGGCTGATGCTACAAAAACTAAAATTATTTTTTCTAAAATACTAAATTCGCCCGATATACTTATAGCAATTGGAATAATGACAATTCTACTCATGTTTATTATTCCTCTTCCTACGTTTTTTCTGGATTTTTTCATGTCATTATCGCTTGCATTTTCACTTTTTGTTCTTTTTTTAGTAGTATTTTCAACTAATCCATTGGAAATATCGATCTTTCCAAGTCTTTTACTTTTAATGACTCTTATGAGACTTGGGCTAAATATATCTTCGACAAGACTTATACTATCTCAGGGACCTTCATTTAAGGGTAAACTTATTACAGCTTTTGGTACATTTGTTGTCGGAGGAAATTTTATAGTCGGTCTGGTTATATTCATAATTATAATAGCTGTTCAATATATTGTAATTGCTCGAGGAACAACCAGAATGTCAGAGGTAGCAGCAAGATTTGCTTTAGATTCTTTACCAGGTAAACAAATGATGATAGATTCAGATTTAGCAGCAGGAATCATAAATGAACAGGAGGCTTTAAGAAGAAGACAGGCATTGCAAAGAGAAGCAGATTTTTATGGGTCGATGGACGGTGCCTCTAAATTCGTTTCAGGTGATGTCATTGTTGGTATTTTTATAACAATTGTCAATATTATCGGTGGAATATTAATAGGAAGCTTAAAATTTGGAATGAGTTTTAATGATGCAGCTCAAACCTTTTTAATTTTTACCGTTGGTGATGGACTTGTCTCACAAATACCTTCACTTTTAAATGGTATTTCTGCGGGTATTATTGTTTCTCGCTCTGAAGCTGCAGATTCTCTTGGTTCAGAATTCAAAAGAGAGTCTACCCGCTCAGTTTTACCTTTATGGGTATTAAGTGGATCATTAGTTTTTTTTGGTTTTGTTCCAGGATTTCCATTTTATGTTTTCTTACCACTTGGTGCTCTTTTTGGTTACCTTGCTTTTACAATGCAAAAGACTCAGAAAGTTGAAACTGCAAAGAAAGAGGAAAAGAAAGAAGAAGAAAAACCAGTGATAATAGATAAACTTGTTCCAATTGAACCGATAGCCCTTGAAATAGGTTATTCATTAATACCATTAGTCGATAAAAGTCAAGGCGGTGACTTGTTTGACAGAATAGCAAATGTTAGAAGACAAATAGCATATGATTATGGTATGATAGTTCCACCAATAGTTGTTAGAGATTCATTAAAACTTGAAGCAAATGAGTATGCTATAAAAATTCATGGAGTAAAAGCTGTTTCATGGAAACTTCTACCCGATAAATTTTTAGCGATAAATCCCGGTTCTGTCTCAGAAAAGATAGATGGTATTGCAACAAGAGAACCTACATATAATCTTGAGGCTGTCTGGATTGATTTTAATAAAAAAGATATGGCTGAATCCTTAGGTTATACAGTTATAAATTGTGCTACTGTAATTGCCACACATCTAACTGAAACTATTATAGCAAATGTAGATAGCTTACTTGGTAGAGAGGAAGTAAAAAAGATTATAGATTCAATAAGAGAAGAATACAAAACCCTTGTTAGCGAAGTAGAATCAATAACAAATATTGGATTTTTACAAAAGGTTCTTCAAAATCTTTTATCTGAAAAAATATCAATTAGAAATATAGAAACCATATTAGAAACAGTTGCAGATAAACTTACTCAAAATAAGAACTTAGATCCCGATCTGGTAAGTGAATTTGTTAGACAAAGGTTAAAAAATCAGATTTGTAGAAATTATGCAGATGAAAATGGAAGACTAAGAGTTTATACTTTCAACCCAAAACTTGAGAATTATCTTGCAAATGAATTTGAAAAATCTGAAAGACTTGGTATATACTCATTTCCTCCTAATTTTTTACCAAATTTTATTAATACAATTTTGAAATATGAACAAGATTCAATTAATAAAAAATTAGATTATTTTATTATTTTAACAAGTCCAAGGATTAGAAGGCAGATAAGATCCATAACCTCAACAGTTTGCCCAAAAGCTGTTATACTTTCGACATCTGAGATTTCTCCTTCAATTTCACTTGAATATGTTGGGCAAATTATAATTTCTGAGCAACAGGAGGAGAAATAATGCATTACATAACAATGGAAGGCGAAAGCGTAAAAGAACTAAAAGAAAGATTGGTAAGAGAATATGGTGAAGATGCATATGTAATTAAAGTAGATCAAAAGAAAAAAGGTTTACTAAAAAAAACCAGATATGTTATGATTGCAGGAATTAGAGATGAGGATTATCTACAAAAACAAAAAAGAGAATTATTAAAAGTCGCAAAAAATAAAAAATTGATAAATTCAATTAATAGACAGCCTTCTTATAATAGCCTAAATACTTACAAAGAAAAAGATCCTGAAGATTATGTTTTTAATGAAAATTATGAAGATGATGAAGATCCAATAGAAACTCAAGACAAAAAAGAAGAAAAAATAGAACATAATTTTAATAAAAACCCTTTAGAGCAAAAACTTGAAAATATAGAAAAAAAACTTGAACAATTAACTAGCTCCAATATTAAAGTTGAAACAGTCCTAGATAAATATATAAATTCACTTTCTTCACTTGATTACTCCAGGGATTTCCAGCAGGAAATTTTCGATTATCTATCTAAAAATCTTTCATATGAAGAATCAAATTCCATAGAACATATTAGAAATAAAGCTAGTGAATATATTGGTTCAAAGATTAAAATAGATTCAAAAAGAATTTCAAAGGATGATATTGCAGTACTTGTTGGACCAACAGGAGTTGGTAAGACAACTACAATAGTTAAACTTGCTACAAATGCTAAGGTAAATCAAAATTACAAGATAAAACTACTTAGTGCAGATCAAGCAAAAATAGGCGGATATGCTCATCTACAGATTGCAGCTGAAATATTACAGGTACCATTTTACCCTATTGTTAAAAGGGACGATTATATAGAGATGATTTCAGAAAAAGATGATGTAATCTTTGTAGACAGTCCCGGGACTTCCCAGAAAGATAGTAAAATGCTTGGATCTATAAAAGAAATACTTGATGTAAAGAAGAAAAATATAAAGACTTTTTTAACAATATCCGCAACAACAAAATATTGCGATTTAATTGATATTTTTGAAAGATTTAAATTTTTAAATTATAACCACTTGATCATTACAAAGATAGATGAAACTTCGACTTTTGGACAGATGATTAGTGCGATTACAAAATACGATATTCCAATTTCATATATTACTAATGGTCAAGAAATGACGAAAAACTTAATAGAACCGGATTTAAATTTTATTTTAAAACTTGCTTTTAGCTCTGAAGATTATTTATAAATTTTATTGATTTAGAGCTTTATAAAATAAATATAAGGGTTTTTACCAGAGGGAAAATATTGGCAAGTAATTTTATTATGATAATAAAAAATAATATGATTGCCTTAAAATCAGAAAAATAATATTAGGAGTATGCCATGATTAATCAGGAGCAGCAGCTAAAACAGATCGTCGAAAATGGATTAAAAAAACAAAAAACAAAGATAATAACAGTTTCTTCAGGAAAGGGCGGAGTTGGAAAGACAAATTTTGCAGTAAATTTAGCTATTGGATATGCAAAATTAGGTAAAAAAGTTATAGTCATGGATGCAGATCTTGGTCTTGCTAATGTTAATGTTATTCTTGGAGTAATACCAAAATATAATCTTTATCATGTAATTAAAAATAAAAAACCATTAAAAGAAATTGTTCTGGATACTCCTTATGGTATAAAGATAATTGCTGGTGCTTCTGGTTTCTCTCAGCTTGCTAATTTAAATGATGAACAAAGAGATATTTTTATAAATTCTCTTAGTGAGCTTGAATATGCTGATATAATAATTATAGATACAGGGGCGGGAGTTTCTAACAATGTTCTTTCTTTTATACTTGCAGCTGATGAAACAATAATAATTACAACTCCCGAGACAACAGCGATAACAGATGCTTATGGTATTATTAAATCAATTTATGCTTTAGATAAAGATATTCCTATAAAACTGGTTATAAATAAATGTCAGAGTATTTCAGAAGGCAAAAGAGTTGCCGATAGAATCATAAATATTTCATTTCAATTTTTATCCATAAAGGTAGAAAATCTTGGCTTTATTATGGAAGATGAAATTGTTGAAAAAGCTGTTAAAGTTCAAAAACCTTTTTATGTATTAAATCCAAAATCAAAGGCATCTATCGGTATCGACCATGTGCTTTCTCAACTAGAACATATAAATGTTGTTGAAGGAAAAGGAATAAATAATTTTTTGAAAAAATATTTGAAATATTCATAAAAACTTAAATAATTTTTGTTTTTAGAAGGTTTGAATTGACTTAATTACTAAATTAATATATAATACTTTTTGAAAAAGGATTATGTTTAGGAGAATAATATTTGGATAATAAGTTAACTTTCTCAATATTTTTAGCTATTTTTGGATTTTTAGTTTCTTTTTTTATTTCATTAATTGCAGGATCTTCTTTTGTAGGTATATTATTAAAATCTTTAATTTCATCTTTAGTATTGGGTGGGCTGGGATATTTATTGATATATCTTTTAGATAAATATGGAAATGAATCTACTCAAAACCAAAGACGGGACAGCAAATTAGATGGAAGATCATTTAATAGAAAGATCAACGAGATGAATAATAATTTTTCTAATGAAAATTTGTATAATAAAGATATCATTCAAGATAATTTTAGGAAAGCGACGGATCAGGAATTTAATCAAGAATTTCCCAAAGCAGATTCTTCTGAAAATCAAGTTGATATAACAGAAGATAAAATTTCATATGAGGAAATATTTTCTAAATTAGATAATGATGAAAAAGAAATGGATAAAGAGGTAAAAGTTGAAAAATCAAAAAGCAATTTAAAAAATAATGAAGAATTTAATAAATCGGTCATAGATGAATTGAAGTCAGAAAAACAAAAAGAAACTATAGAAGTTAATATTTCAGACAGTTCCATTATTGTTGATGGGGATTCTGAATTAAACCCTTCTTATATTTCTGCAGAAGATGCTGCAAAGATTTCAGCTACATCTAAAATTGATTCTATTTCAGGAGAGATAAAAAATATTGATGATAAATTTATATATTTTTCGAAAGGACCAAAAATAGAAAACAAACCAGAAAAAATAGCAAAAGTAATTAAAGAAATGCTAAAAAATGAATAATAATGAAGGAAAATATGGCTAAATCATCACTACAACAATTAATAGATGAAACAGGGATTGATCCAAAACTTGCAAAGTCTCTTTTGATATTTACTGGAGGAGATGTTGAAGGAGCTAAAAAAATAATTTCCTCTTTTGAAAAAAATATTGGCTGTCTTTTAATTAAGTTTGGATTAAATAGTATTAAGGCTTTTGGTTTAATAATTTTGCTTGTTAATCTACATCAAAATAAAGTAGAAAAATCATATATCACTGTTTCAGACAATATGCAATTGATGTCAGTTGATTTGATGAAGGATATTGCTGAAATAAAACAATTAATAAATGTAACAGAAGTAAATTCGGATTATACATATATATTAAAAGGTTTAGATGAAAAATTAAATAATGTTAAATATTTAGAAAAACTATATCCTATTTTAAAATCACCAAATTCCGAGCATTTTTCAGAATCAATAATCAATTTTTTTTCAGCAATACTTAATGAAATTACAACTGAAGTAAATATAGTCATTAAACATAGATATATTCAAATTGATCCTTTCGAAATGGGTAAGATAATTGCTGAAGGTACAGAAGAGATATATGAAAATTCTCAGAATCAGGCAGAAAATGAAGAAAAAAAAGAAAATATAGTAAATAATCAAATGAGTTTTATTGAGCTTGAATGTGAACCTGTTTATTCCCCTATAAAAGGAATAGATGTAGCAATATTACAGGAAGGTGATTACTTAAAAGTGAGAATAAGTGATGATCGTGAAATTGCTCAATATCTTTATAAATTACTTGTAAGTATTGAGCAGACAAATAATGATTATATTAATGCAAAAATAATAAGTAAAGAAAATTTATATGAAAATCTTGTCAAAATAATTGTCGAATTTGGACCTGGTATCTTAGGTAAAGTTATTTGTGGCACAGATGTAAAAATTGAAGCAGATATTTCAGGAAAAGGATGGATGATATAAAAAATTTTCAGACTCAAGGTAAAAAGATTAATAAAAAAAAGAGAAATAAAACAACTAATCTTTTATTAATGATTATTGGAGCTATAGTAATTTTTATTATTGTTATAATGCTTGTACTAACTGTATAAAAATTATTAGGGAAATTGGGGGGAAAATGGATTCATTCGATAAGATGGACGAAAAAGATTTATGGATAGAATATAAGCAATCTAAAAATGAAAAGATTAGAGAATACTTTGTTAAAAAATATGCTCCATTAGTTAAACATATAGCTGGAAAAATTGGCTATAAGATTAAAGGATCAGTGGAGTTTGATGATTTAATAGGATACGGGTCTTTAGGCCTTCTTGATGCAATTGAAAAATATGACCCCACTAAAAATATAAAATTTAATACATATGCAATGACAAGAATTCAAGGTGCAATATATGATGAACTTAGAAATATGGATTGGATTCCTAGAACAATAAGAACTAAAACAAAGAGAATAGAAGAAGCAATGGCTAAAATTGAGCTTGAAAAAGGATCTCCTGCTACAGATGCTGAAATAGCTTCTGAGCTTGGGATTTCAGTTGAAGAATTACAGGACATGTACGTTGAAGTTAATCCCACAACTATTGTTAGCCTATCTGAAATATATTATCAAAATATGAAGGATGGAGAAAATATTGAAGTAATAAGCACTATTGAAGCTCCAGTCCATAAAAATCCCGATACTGTAATGGAAAAAGAAGAGGTTACCAGAATTTTGGCTAAAGCTATTAAAGAACTTCCAGATAAAGAAAAAAAAGTATTGATTCTTTATTATTATGAAGAGTTAACTTTAAAAGAAATAGGAGAGGTTCTTGAAATAACAGAATCAAGGGTTTCTCAACTTCATACAAAGGCTGTAATGAGACTGAGAGCAAAGATAGCAAGATTTTTGGGTGATGTTGCGAAATTTTAAATATTATAATTTTTGAATTTCTCTAAAAAAGGGAATTTGTTTATGGATAAACTTAAAAATGCCTTAAGAAATATCAATTTTGGATTTGATTCAAAAAAAATAGAAGTTGAAGCACCAACTCTTGAAAAAGCAATTTCTGAGGCATGTAAAAGATTAAGAGCAACTATTGATGAAATAGATTATGAAATAACTCAATATGGTTCTAAAGGATTTGGAGGTATAGGTAATAAAAATTATAAGATTTTAGCTTATAAAAGACCGGTTTCTGAAATTATTGAAACAATATCAGAAGAAGAACAAACAATAAAAGAAGAAGAAGAAATTTTTGCAACTCCTGTTGATGGATATTTTGCAATAATAAAAAGTAGAAATGGAGTTTTATTAAAAGTAGTTCCTCCTCAAAAAAATGGAAAACCGGTAAAATTAAAAGATGTTGAAAATGCATTAAAAAATAAGAAAATCGAAAAATATAATGAAAATCTTGTTAAACAGGAGGTATCAAAGCCTTCGGGGCAATATATGGTCATTGGCCCATATGAAGGAATAGAAGAAAATTCAGCAACTGTACAGATAAATGTTGGTATAAATGAAATGACTGCTACTTTGACTCTTTTTCCTCCAAAACCAGGTGGGTTTGAATTAACCCCCGATGAAATATTGTCTGAAATTCAGGCTCAGGGAGTATCCTATGGAATATTAGAAGATGTAGTTACAAGGATTGCTGATGAAAAAATCGAATATAAAGAAATTGTTATTGCAAGAGCAAAACAGCCCGTTCATGGAAAAGATGCAGAGATAAAAATGTACTTTGATCCAAATGCTGAAAAAACAATATATAAATCAATTGCTGAAGATAAATTTGATTTTAAAAATATTGTAAAAAATATTCAGAATGTTCTTAAAGGAGATCTTATTTGCGAAAAAATTCCTGCAACTCCTGGAGAAGATGGGTATACAGTCACAGGTAAATTATTGCCTGCTAGAAAAGGTGTAGATAGACAGATTCTTGCAGGACCTAATACCGAATTATCACCCGATGGTAAGTTTTTAAGGGCTACTGTTGATGGTCATGTAGTTAAAAAGGCTGGAAAAATTGGCGTTGAACCTGTAAAACATATTAATGGAGATGTAGGAATTAAAACAGGTAATATTACATTTGTCGGTTCAGTTGTAGTCCATGGATCTGTTTTAGATGGATTTTCTGTAAAAGCAAAAGGAAATATTGAAATAAGGGGAAGTGTTGGGAAATGTGAAATTATTTCAGATAGCGATATTTATATAGCGCAGGGAATAAATGGTCATTATGAATCAATAATTTCTGCAGAAGGAAGCGTTTTTTCAAAGTTTATTGAAAATTCAAAGGTTTTTGCAGGAGTTTCAGTTATAGTTGATGATCATATATATCATTCTGAAGTAAATGCAAATGATGCCATAGTTTGTTTTGGTCATAGGGCTCAAATAGGAGGAGGTACCATTCGAGCCGCTAACGAAGTTAATACAAGAAATTTAGGTACTGTCTCATACTCTGAAACTATTGTAGAGGTTGGTATGCCTCCAAAGTTAAGAATTAATTTACAAGAATATATGATGCAAAAGAAGAAAACTGAAAATGCTATCGATGATTTAAAAAGAGATATTGCAACATTAAATTCCCAAAGAAAACTTAGAAAAAATTGGTCAAATGAAAAAGAAGAACTTTTAAAAAATAAAATCGAAACCTTGGGTCAGCAAGAAGAAATATTAAAAACTATTTTGGAAGGGATAGAAGAAATAAAAAATAAAATGGAAAGTATAAATTTAAATCCTAAGGTAGCTGTTAAAAATAAAATATATGCCGGAGTAAAAATCTATTTTAAGTATGGTTTTGATCCTTATGAAATTACATATGAACAAAATTCATGCACACTGCGTTTTGTTAATAATGAGATAAAAGCTGGACCATATGAGCCTCCTGAAGTAGACAGAAAACTTTTCGATAAAAGAATTTTATCGTTAAGGAATAAGTTGTAAGGAGTTTATGTGCCGATAAGACCAATAGATATTCAGAATATGCTTGTTCGCCTTGAGAATTTATCGAAAAGTTCGACATTATCACAAATTTCTGAATCTATTGCTAAACAGGTCCAAGAGAAAAAACAAAGATTAGAATCTATTCAGAAAAAAGAAGGTCTTGCGACTATTGAAAAAATTAAAGAAGAAGAAAATCAGTTAAGAAAAATAGAAAAGTTTAAGCAAAATTATCAAGGAAATAAAAATTCCAGGAAAAAGAATAAATATTATCAAGATAATGAGGATGAACATACTTTTGAAGAAAAAATCTAGGTTATGACGATAACATTAATAACATTATCATTACTTATTTGTCTGGTTTTTTACTTTATCTTAAATGATAAAATTAATAAAATAAAAAAGGAATATATTAAATCTGATATAATTTCCGAAATAAAGGAAATTGTAACATATTTTAATCAGGAAGCCGATAGAAATATCAATCTGCTTGAAGAAAAAATAAAGGAAATTGATAATAAAATAAAAAAATATGAAAAATTAAAAAAAAGTTTAGAAGAAAAATATTTAATCGAAACTAATAAAAAATCAAAGAAGAAGATTGAACCGCAACCCGAAACTGGTATTATGGATAAATCCTGGCAACAAAAAGCCTGGACAATGTTTGAAAATGGTTTTACACAAGAAGAAATAGCTGAAAAATTGAATAAAAATATGGGAGAGGTTCAATTTGCGATATCCTATTTTGATTTAAAAGATAAAAGTAAAATAAAAGAAATTAAAAAGAAATAAAAAAAAGAGAATTTATTTTATTGGAGAAGAAATGAGTCTTGTTCTTGGAATTGATTTAGGAACTACAAATTCTTTATGTGCTATTTTTGAATATGAAGAAATCACTATGATTCCAAATGAAGATGGCGAATACATAACACCTTCAGTAGTATTTGTAGATTCCATTGATAATATAATAGTAGGACAAAGAGCTAAAAATCAGAAATTACTATATCCCGATTATGTTATTAGCGAAGTGAAAAGATTTATTGGCAGTGAAAA